>JABJKT010000202.1 GCA_018660225.1 Kordiimonadaceae bacterium | reverse complement strand
CCGCACCACCGCCATATCGCGGCCATGATACATCACCCCTTCGTCCTGCTTGAAAGTCTGTGAATGTTCTTCGTCAACAATGATAAGTTTTAAATTTTTAAGTGGCAGAAAAAGCGCCGAACGCGCACCAACTATTACCCGCGCTTCACCGCGAATGGTCGCCCACCATGCCCGTCTTCTTTGAGCAGGGGTCATTTCCGAATGCCATATTACCGGCTCGGCACCAAATCTTTCCTTAAAGCGGTCAAGCCACTGTGCCGTTAAGGATATTTCCGGTACCAGCACAAGCACCTGCGCCGACGGGTCCTTGAGAGCCTCTGCCACCGCTTCAAAATAAACCTCCGTCTTACCGCTTCCTGTTATTCCTTCCAAGAGGACCGTCCTAAAGGTACCGCTTTGCTGCTGGATTATTATATGCTCGGCCGCTTCGCTCTGCTCATCTGAAAGTGTCGCCCGTTCAAGGTCGATATCCGGTTTTATGAAAGCGTCTTCACCCATTACTTCCTGAGAGATCAGCATGCCCGCCTTGATCATGCCGCGAATAACGCCTTCACTGACGGCGGCATGTTCTACCCACGCCTCTACCGGCATAGGATAATCTGGGGGCATGTCGGATACGGCGGCATCAACGACTTTTTTACGGGCAGGCGTCATTTTTCCGGGCAGCTCGCTGGACAAGCGGTAAAAAATTTTCTTCTTCGGCTTATCAAACTTTCTCGGCACGCTAAGGGCCATCTTGAGCACTGAACCATAGGGCGAGAGGGTATAATTCGCTACCCACTCAACGAACTTCATCAAGCTCTCAGGCAGTGGCGGTAGTTCTGATTTTCTAATCACATATTTAAGTTTTTCTATCGGCACGTCATTCTCAGGTGGAACTAAATCCCACACCACGCCCTGCATTTCCCTTCCCGATAAAGGAACAGTGATAAAATCACCCACCCTTATGTGAAGGTCATCCACGGCAAGATAATCAAGCACACCGCTTAGAGGAAGCGGGAGCAGTACTTGAATTCTTTGGCTTGGAAAAAGCTCTGACAAAAATATTGGCCTAATGATTTGTTATTTTATACTTATTTATAATGGGTACATTATCGTAATATCCCCTTGCACAAAAGATAAAATAAGGGCACAAAAGATAAAAGTAAATCAGGCACTCATTTGACGGTAAAGGTACCCCTAAATATGAAATTTTTTATTGATACGGCAGAAATTGAAGAAATCAGACCGCTTGTAGAGCTCGGGCTAGTCGATGGCGTGACCACTAACCCGTCACTGATCTTAAAATCCGGCCGTGATATTTTTGAAGTAACAAAAGAAATCTGTGATCTCGTCGATGGTCCGGTCAGCGCCGAAGTGGCCGCAACCGATTACGACACAATGGTCCGTGAAGCCGGCGCGCTTTATGATATTGCCGAAAATGTCTGCCTTAAAGTTCCGCTTACACCGGACGGGCTTAGAGCCTGTAAACATTTCAGCGATCAGGGTAAAATGGTTAATGTAACCCTTTGTTTTTCAGCATCGCAAGCGCTGCTCGCTGCTAAAGCCGGGGCTAGTTTTATTTCACCGTTTGTTGGCAGGCTTGATGATATCGCTATTGACGGTATGGGACTTATACAGGAAATCCGAACCATATATGACAATTATGATTTCAACACACAAATCCTTGTCGCCAGCACCCGTCATAATCTTCATATTCTTGATAGTGCGCTAATTGGTGCCGATGTAGCAACCATTCCGCCAAAAGTGGTTCATCAACTCTTTAAACATCCACTGACCGATAGTGGCCTTGCAGGTTTTCTTAAAGACTGGGAAAAAACGGGGCAATCTATAGCGGATTAAATACTGAGAAAGAAAGATGACAGGAAAAAAGAGAAAAGTCAGTGAGGACAAGCAGGCGAAGGAAGTCATAAATTTCCTCAAGCGAAATCCTGATTTTCTGATTAAAAATCCTGAACTTTTTAGCGTCCTCACGCCGCCCAACCGCTCGACCGGTGACGGGGTGGTCGATTTTCAAAATAAGATGATCGAAAAGATAAAATCTAACCTTGAAGACCTTCAGAATAATCAAGGCAATTTAATTGACACCTCCCGCAATAACCTGACAACACAGGTACAGGTTCATGAAGCAGTGCTCAGCCTTATTGAGGCAAAAGACACAGACCATCTAACGCATATCGTTACCCATGACTGGGCCGATATGCTGCATATTGATGTGATCCGCATCTGTTTTGAAGAAGATCACCCAATCGCTCCGCCTTCGGCTAAAGAAATTGCTATATTGCCAGAAGGCAGCGTTGAGGATTTTTTAGGTAAGGATGATATCATTCAGCTTCGCGGTGATGTGGACGTTTCGGAAGATATTTTCGGCCCTGCCAAATCGCTGATAAATGCCGAAGCGCTGATCAAAATTCCCGACACCAAATATAATCCGCCCGGTATTCTGGCGTTTGGTAGCCGCGATGCGGATATGTTTTACCCCGGGCAAGGCACGGAGCTTCTACGGTTTCTTGGCAAATCATTTCATAAATGTCTGATCCTCTGGCTGAAATAATGTGGCTGAAACAAAAAAACTAGAACAAAAAATCTTCACCGGGCTCGAGCCACTCATAAAGAGCTGGCAGGATCACCTTATTTCTGAAAAACGGGTATCAGCCCATACTCATGAGGCCTACTTGCGAGATGTGCTGAAATTTTTGCATTTTCTGTCGGATCATCTTGCAAAGTCACCCACTAAAAATGATCTAGCCAGTTTAAAACCGGCTGATTTCAGAAGTTATCTTGCCGCACGGCGGCGCGACGGCCTAATCCCGGCTAGTATGGCGAGATCTTTCAGTGCCGTGCGTTCATTTTATAAATATCTGCGCCGAAATAATATTCTTTCCAATGATGCCATTGACGCGGTCAGCAGTCCTAAACTGAAGCGTCGCCTGCCCCGCCCGATCAGCGAAGAAGCCGCCAAGCGCACCATTAAAGAAGTGGGCGACTTTGCAAGTGATAATTGGGTCGCGCTTAGGGACATTGCCGTGCTGACCATACTTTATGGCTGCGGACTTCGGGTCGCCGAAGCCCTCAGTCTTAATAAGGGCAATCTTGATAAGGGCGATATTATGACGGTGGTCGGCAAACGCAAAAAAGAACGCCTCGTGCCGCTACTTCCCGCCGTAACCGACGCGGTAGACCATTATCTAAAAGCCTGCCCCAAAGATATAAAGCACGGTGAACCGCTTTTTATCGGTGTGCGCGGTAAGCGTCTAAACGCCCGTAACGTCCAGCTCGCCATGCAAAAAGTTCGCGTCGCCCTCGGCCTACCTTCAACCGCAACCCCCCACGCCCTAAGGCACAGCTTCGCCACGCACTTGCTAACCGCAGGCGGCGACCTCAGAACCATTCAGGAACTACTCGGTCACGCTGATTTAAGCACCACCCAGCACTACACCGATGTAGACACGGCCTATCTGCTGGATGTTTATAATAACGCTCATCCGTCTGCGAAGAAATAACGTTCTCAGCCCTAAATTGCACAACAACCGTAAGTATGTTAAAAAAAGTAATGTTTATAAATTCATGAAAATAAAGGGGAACATGTAATGTTGAAAATATTTGGTGGGGTAATTGCTGGTGCTGTCATAAGTTATGGTGCCTTTTCATATACAGAACAGTCCACGACAACTGAAGAAGTCACCGTTAATAAGGCTCTTCAAACTGCTGAAGCCGCTGGTTTAATGGATCCGCTTGAGGCGAAACTGGATCAGATTTTTATGGACGCTTATCCGGCAGATCGGCCCGGCGCTTCGGTGCTTGTCTCAAAAGGCGACAAAATTATCCTCAAAAAAGGCTACGGTCTTGCAGACGCAGAACATGGCATGGCCATTGAGCCACATATGACATTTCGACTGGGGTCTCTTACCAAACAATTCACCGCCGTTGCAATTTTGATGCTGGAACAGGAAGGATTACTCAAGGTAACGGATAATATTAATGTCCACCTGCCGGATTATCCCACCTACGGCGAAGTGATCACCATTGAACAATTGCTCTCGCATCGTTCAGGCATTTTTAATTACACCAATATTCCGGGCTTTTTTGAAAACAGCATTCATAGTGATATGTCCATGGACGAACTGATTGGCGTTTTCAAAGATTTTCCCCTCGACTTTAAGCCGGGATCAAAATGGAATTATAGTAATTCCGGCTTTGTCCTGCTCGGGGCTATCATTGAAAAACTTTCTACCCAGACTTACGCAGAATTTGTCAATGAGCGAATTTTTACGCCACTCGAGATGAGAAGTAGCCATTATGGCAGCAATATTAATATCATTCCTAACCGTGCGCGGGGATATCGTTTAACCGAGGATGGTTTTACAAACGCGCCCTATATCGCCATGTCAATTCCTCATGCGGCGGGATCACTTCTTTCGAATACGGGGGACATGCTGAAATGGCATAAAGCCCTTCTTTCCGGTAACGTTTTGCCGCGTGACGTGCTGGAAAAAGCATGGACCACCACCACATTAACGGACGGAGAAGAAACCGGATATGGATATGGTTGGGGGGTAGATCCCGCTTTCGATGTTAAAGTAATCCGCCATAGCGGTGGGATACCCGGCTTTAGCACCTATGGCCTCAGCATCATCGATGATGATATTTATGTCATTGTCCTATCGAACCTACCCGGCGCAGCCAATCTTGGATCATTAGTGGATCAAGCCACCACCGAACTAATGGCTGATTAAATCCCCTACTCGGCTGAAAACCAGATATCGCGGTAATAGCCCTTTGAAGGAAGTTTGCTGTTATCGCAGTCGGTCATGATGGCGACGCTGTCGATGGTGGTGAGATCTTCACCGAAGTGGTTTTTGAAATCTTCGCGTACATTGCGCACTTCGGTCACCCATTTTTCCGGCGCTGCGGGATTTCCGGACTGGGTCGCGATCATGATGTCGTTACCCGTGAAGGCACTTGGCCATGTTGCGCCTTTTGGCTGACTGTTGGCCCAGACATAATTGACCGCTTTGGCCCGCCACGGAAATATACTATTCGCGGCATTAACCACATAAAGCCTGACCGCATAATCATCACCAGCTTTTACGGTATCATCAAGCTGGGGGTGGACGCTATCCACACGCCATGACCAGTGCAGCATTGGTGTTTCGCTCAGGTCGATAGAAATTTTGCGGTAAAGCACGGATGCCTGATCCTCGCAGGTAGCCTCAAGCACATTGCCGGCTAATTGATAATTGGTATTTTTTTTAAAAGAACGCTCTTTCCACTGGGACATTTCAGCTTGTGTGAAGGTGCCCATGGTTGTTTTTTTGCTTTCCTGTGCATTCACCGCTACCGTGATCATTAACAGTACAACAAATGCTGATACCCTTTTCATTTTAAGTCCTGAATAATTAAACCGTTCCAAATATTCTATCTCCGGCATCGCCTAGCCCGGGGACGATGTAGCTTTTTTCATTTAATCTTTCATCAATAGAGGCTGTATAAATTTGAACATCAGGATGAGCATCATTTAAAGCCTTAATCCCTTCCGGCGCCGCAAGCAAACATAAGAAGGTTATGTTTTTTGCCCCTTCTTTTTTAATTTTATTTAAGGCCGTGATCGCCGAACCACCCGTGGCGAGCATTGGATCAACCACAAGGTTAAAACGGTCCGCCAGATCACTTGGCGCCTTAAAATAATATTCAACTGCGTGAAGGTCATCCTCATCACGGTAAAGTCCCACATGACCAACCCTTGCTGATGGGATCAGCTCAAGCATTCCTTGAGCAAGACCTTCGCCAGCACGCAGGATGGAAAAAATACACATATTTCTACCTGATAATTGCGGTGCTGATGTCCTCGAGACCGGTGTTTCAATGTCAATATTTTCAAGCTCTAATCCTTTAGTGACTTCAAAGGCAAGCAGGAAGCTTATTTCTTTTAAGATGATGCGAAAATGCGCAGGCGGCGTTTCTTTTTTTCGTAGTAACGTCAACTTATGCTTAATCAGCGGGTGATCAATAAGTATGGCGCCTGTCATAATATAGTCCTTTAAAAGTTTTAGCTTTCTTTTTATGCCCCGAATATCCCTCAATTACAATCGTCTATTGATACTCGTTTTATATTGACAGTTTAAAGTGGGGCGGCATATTAAAGACAAATGATCAGCACTCCTTCACATATTCAAAAACCCTATGCCGTCGTAATCGGCGGTGCCAATATGGACATTTATGGCTCGGCTAATGAGGACATTCGCCTTAAAGATTCGAACCCTGGCCGTGTCACAACAAGCCCGGGCGGCGTTGCCAGAAATATTGCTGAAAACCTAGCAAAGTTAGAAGTGAGCTGTCATCTAATTGCCGCCGTTGGCAATGATCTTTATGGTGATAAAATCATTCAACACGCAAAAACCGCCGGTATAAATGTTGAGCATATTTTACGGGTGGGTGATGCGAACACGTCTACATATTTGAGCGTTCTTGATAACGATAATGACACGATGGTTGCCATTAGCGATATGGATATTGTGGACCATCTAACCCCGAAGAAATTAAAATCGCATGATAAGTTGATCAAACAGGCGGCGGTCATTGTTGCTGATACAAACTTATCCGAAGAAGCCCTTCACTATTTATCAGATAGATGTTTCGGGCAGCCTTTATTTGTTGATACTGTCTCCGCAGCAAAAGCCTGCCGCATCAAGCCCTTTTTAAAATCAGTACATACATTAAAAACAAACCGACTAGAGGCTGAGACCATAAGCGCCATGCCCGCATCCAAGAATGATAACATGGCGCAAATGGCTAAATGGTTCCATGATCAGGGGGTAAAGCGCCTGTTCATAACCCTTGGTCCGGACGGGGTATTTTATAGTGACGGCGACAAGCACGGTATTAAAACCATAAAACCAAAGACAATTGTTAATACCAGCGGCGCCGGTGATGCCTTTGTTGCCGGGCTTACTTATGGATGGCTAGAAGGTTTTAATCTAATGAATACGGTGCAATTTTCCCTTTCATCGGCTAATGTCGCCTTAAGCCACCGGGGCACCATCAACCCGGAAATGTCGGTCGGGACCGTTAATACCTTCAAGGAAACGAATAATAATGAATAATTTCAATAACCAATATCTCGATATTTTACCGGAAGTTAAAGAAGCTCTAGAGAATAACCAGCCTTTGGTTGCGCTTGAATCTACTATAATATCTCACGGTATGCCTTACCCGCGAAATGTTGAAACAGCCGTGGAAGTTGAACGGATGGTAAGGGAAAATGGTGCTATCCCGGCAACGATTGCGATCCTTGGCGGTCGCCTTAAAGTCGGACTAAAACCGAAAGAAATTGATCACCTTGGAAAAAGCGGCCTAGCCGTTACCAAAGCAAGCCGGCGCGACATTCCCTTTATGGTATCGCGAAAAGCAGACGGCGCAACAACGGTCGCGGCTACAATGATCATTGCCGCTATGGCCGGTATTAAATTATTTGCCACAGGGGGAATTGGCGGCGTTCACCGCGGCGGCGAAGACAGTATGGATGTATCAGCAGACCTTGATGAATTATCAAGGACAAATGTTGCGGTTGTCTGCGCCGGTATAAAATCAATACTTGATATTGGCCGCACCCTTGAATATTTAGAAACCGTTGGTGTTCCGGTGGTAAGTTATCAGGCAGATGAAGTGCCTGCCTTTTACGCACGCAGCAGCGGTTTTAAATCAGATTACAGAATTGACACTCCAATTGAAGCGGCTAAAGCCCTTCATTCAAAATATGCCCTTGGTATTGATGGTTCGATATTATTCACAAATCCCGTGCCGGAAGAATACGCCCTTGCCCCCGATGATATAAATAAAACTATTTCTGAAGCCATTGAAGAAATGGATAAGCGCGGCATTAAAGGTAAGGATACAACGCCATTTTTACTGGCGCGCATTGCCGAACAAACCGGCGGTGAAAGTCTGGATACAAATATTAAGCTGGTTTTAAATAACGCGAAGCTTGCGGCTGAAATTGCCGCTGAGTATTGCAAACTGGGATAAAATTCAATGAGCGAAAAGCTGCCCATTATTGATCTTTCATCATTCCAAAACAGCACGGCAGACGAGCGGGCAAAAATAGCAAAAAATGTTGATGAAATTTGTCGTTCAATTGGTTTTTTAATCATTGAAAATCACGGCGTGCCGCAGGATATTAAATCAGATGCCTGGCACGCGGCCAAATCATTTTTTGAGCAAGCCAGTGATGTTAAAAACGCCGCCCGTTCTGATGACCCGGGATGTCCGCGAGGATACCTACCCATTGAAGGGGAAACTCTGGGAAAAACACTTGGGCTAGATACGCCGCCCGACCGCAAAGAAACATTCAGCAGCGGCCCATTATCTGCGCCCGTCGGTCATCCGCAAAATAAAGGTTTCCATTTTTTCTATGGCCCCAATATTTGGCCCACTACGCCAAAAGATTTTCAAGATAAATGGACCGCTTATTATAACGCCATTGAAATATTTGGCGCAAATTTAATGGAACTTCTCGCCGCGGCACTAAAGCTCGAAGAAGATTATTTCGTCAAATATCACACCCATCATATAAGCGCATTAAGATCACAAAATTATCCCGCTCTTCATGCGCAGAGTTTACCCGGGCAATTACGGGCCGGGGAGCATACCGATTACGGTACAGTGACGATCTTAAACCCCGATCCTAAAATTGGCGGTCTGGAAGTAAAATCAAAATCCGGCAACTGGGTAAAAGCCCCCATAGTGGAAAATGCCTTTATCATAAATATTGGTGATATGATGGCCCGCTGGACTAATGAGAGGTGGGTATCCACGCTACACCGTGTCATCGATCCTGTGGTACTTGATAGTGAAATTGCCCCCTGCCGACAATCCATCGCCTATTTTATGAACCCGAATTACGACGCCGAAATAAAAGCCATCCCAACCTGTATTGAAAACGGCGAAGCTGCCAAATATACCCCCGTTCTTGCGGGGCAATATTTAAGGGATAAATTCAACACATCTCTTTAATAAAAAAGCCGCCCTTTAACAAAAAAAGGCAGCCCGTAAGCCGCCTTTTGAATTCTTTATATAAATAATCCTACATATGGATCGGTGAGCCACCGGCTGCCATGGCCGCTTCCTTGACAGCTTCGGTTTCGGTCGGGTGAGCGTGACAGGTGTAGGCGATGTCTTCGGCGGTTAAGCCTTTTTCGATCGCCAGTGTCACTTCGGCAATCATGTTGCCGGCGTCGGCACCGATTATATGAGCACCGAGCACTTTATCAGTATCCTGCGATGATAAAATTTTCACAAAACCGTCGGTTTGACTGTTGGCTTTAGCACGGCTATTGGCAGTGAAGGGGAATTTACCGACACTATAAGCGACACCGTCCGCTTTAAGCTGTTCTTCAGTTTTCCCAACCGATGCCACTTCCGGCATTGTGTAAATCACGCCGGGTATGGCGTCATAATTTACATGGCCAGCGTAACCTGCAATAATTTCAGCAACTGCGACGCCTTCGTCTTCGGCTTTATGGGCAAGCATTGCGCCGCGTACCACATCACCGATTGCGTAAACGCCTTTTACGTTTGTTTCAAAATGATCATTAATGTCCACTTGTCCGCGGTCGGTCATATTAATGCCCGCCTCAGCAAGGCCAAGTCCGTCCGTATAGGGTTTTCTGCCAACGGCTACAAGAACGGCGTCACATTTAATGGTTTCTTCCTTACCGCCTGCAGCCGCTTCAACGGTTACAGTCGCACTTGTTTTGGTTGTTTTAACGCCGGTTACTTTGGATTTAAGCTTTAGCTTAAAGCCTTGTTTTTTAAGAATGCGCGCGAATGTTTTCGACACTTCGCCGTCCATTTCCGGAGTAATGCGGTCCATAAATTCAACAACCGTCACATCAGCACCAAGCCGCTTCCAGACCGAGCCAAGCTCAAGCCCGATAACACCGCCGCCGATCACCACCATATGCTTTGGTACTTTGGCAAGACTAAGCGCGCCCGTGGATGAAACAACGATTTTTTCATCAATATCAATACCAGGAAGTCCCGCAACATCAGAACCCGTAGCAATGACAATGTTTTTTGTGTTCAGTGTAGTTTTCTTGCCATCATTTAAGGCAACATCAACTTTTCCAGCGCCAGAAACTGATCCGCGGCCTTCAACATAATCAACTTTGTTTTTCTTAAACAGATAAGCAATGCCGTTTGTAAGGTCGGTGACGATACCGTCTTTATGATCCATCAGTTTTGATACATCGATCGATACTTTACCGGTTGATATACCAAACTTTTCCATGCCGCCGTTCGCTTCATCAAAAAGCTCAGACGCATGAAGGAGCGCTTTTGAAGGAATACAGCCAACATTAAGACATGTTCCGCCAAGAGTGCCGCGCATTTCAACGCAAGCCACTTTAAGGCCAAGTTGCGCTGCTCTGATTGAGGCAACATAACCACCGGGGCCGCCGCCAATTACCACAAGATCATAATTATCACTCATTATGAATTTCCATTTTTTATAATTTAAAGATCAAAAACCATTTATAGATCCAGTACTAGGCGCTGTGGATCTTCGAGATTTTCTTTTACCCTCACCAGGAACGTCACCGCACCTTTACCATCAACAACACGGTGATCGTAAGAAAGCGACAGATACATCATCGGCCGGATAACAATTTCATCATTTACCACAACAGGGCGTTTCTGAATTGTATGCATTCCGAGAATTCCGGACTGCGGCGCGTTTAATATCGGGCTTGATAAAAGCGAGCCAAACACACCACCATTTGATATGGTAAAGGTTCCGCCCATCATTTCATCCATGCCGAGCTTCCCGTCACGGGCACGGCCACCAAGGCGGCTAATCTCTTTTTCAATTTCAGCAAAACTTAGATTTTCACAGTTTCTAACCACCGGAACCACAAGCCCAGCTGGCGTGCTAGCGGCGACACCAATGTTATAATAGTTTTTATAAACGATGCTATCATCACGAACTTCTGCGTTCACTTCAGGAATATCTTTAAGAGCTGCCGTACAGGCTTTAGCAAAGAAAGACATAAAGCCAAGACGGCATCCATGTTTCTTCTCAAAAGTTTCCTGGTACTGCTTTCTAAGGTCCATCACCGTAGACATATCCACTTCGTTATAAGTGGTTAGCATGGCCGCAGTATTTTGAGCATCTTTTAAGCGCTTGGCAATGGTGCGGCGAAGCCGGGTCATCGGCACTATTTCTTCCTGCGGCGCAGCGGCAACAGGAGCGGATGCGGATGCAGGAGCAGCCGCGGGAGCAGCGCCGCCTGAAACGTGATTAAGCACATCTGCTTTTGTAACCGTACCACCAGCACCTGTGCCAGTAACAGCCGTTACATCAATTCCTTTTTCAGTAGCAAGTGCCGCAGCAGCGGGTCTAATATTTGAGCCCGCTTTTGCAGCAGGGGCAGCGGCTGGTTTTGCTTCTTCCTTGGCCGGGGCCGCAGGGGCCTTTGACGCTGTACCATGGGCCGTTTCATCAATTTTCCCAAGCAGAGCACCAACTTCAACATTTTCGCCTTCGTCAGCTGTTATTTCCGCAAGCGCACCAGCAACAGAGGATGTCACTTCAAGCGCAACCTTATCGGTTTCAAGTTCACAAACAACTTCGTCAACGGCAACGGCGTCGCCAATGGCTTTATACCATTTTCCCACTGTAGCTTCAGTTACTGATTCGCCCAATACCGGGACGTGGATTTCGACGGCCATATGACCTTCTCCTTGTTTTTTTCTTATCTTTTTTCAATTGTTAAGGCCTGATCAACGAGACCCGCCTGTTCTTTTTTATGTCTTTCCATTAACCCTGTAGCAGGAGACGCGGACGCCTTACGGCCTGCGTAAATTGGCCTTTTTACCTTGCCACCGACAACGTCTAGTGTTTCTTCAATATAATGGTCGATAAAGTTCCATGATCCCATATTTTTGGGTTCTTCCTGACACCAGACAACGGTTTCAAGGTTTTTAAACTTTTTAAGTTCTTTAGCCATCACTTCACCCGGGAACGGATAAAGCTGTTCAACACGCATAATATAAGTGTCTTTTTGCCCTCGCGCATCACGCTCGGCCATAATATCATAGTAAACTTTACCACTACATAAGATGACACGCTTAATGCCGCTTCTCTTATTGATCTTGATGGTTTTATGCGGATCACTTTCGGCATCATCCCAAAGAATTCTGTGGAATTGAGAATTTTCGCTCATATCTTCAATTTTTGACGTAGCTAGCTTATGTCGAAGCAGCGATTTTGGTGTCATTATAATCAGCGGCTTACGGAATTTCCGCCTCATCTGACGGCGAAGCACATGGAAATAGTTTGCCGGCGTAGTACAGTTTACCACCTGCATATTATCTTGAGCACAAAGCTGTAGATATCGCTCTAAACGGGCTGATGAATGCTCAGGTCCCTGTCCCTCATAACCATGAGGAAGCAAAACCACAAGTCCACTGAAACGAAGCCATTTGCTTTCACCGCTTGAAATAAACTGATCAAAAATCATCTGAGCACCATTGGCAAAATCACCAAACTGTGCTTCCCAGAGCACAAGCGCATTAGGCTCCGCCATGGTATAACCATATTCAAAACCAAGCACCGCTTCTTCGGAAAGGGCACTATCGATCACTTCATAAGTGGCGTGAGCATCAGGTCCTTCACCAGCATGGGAAAGGGGCGCATAACGCTCTTCCGTTTCCTGATCAATAAACACACTATGTCGGTGAGAAAATGTTCCGCGCTGGCTGTCCTGACCGGATAGACGCACACGGTGTCCTTCGCGAATGAGTGTACCAAAGGCAAGCGCTTCGGCCGTGGCCCAGTCAAAATTTTCACCGTTATCAAACATACGGGCTTTTGCATCTAGTGTCCGCTGAAGCGTACGGTGCACTTTAAAATTATCAGGAACCGTTGTTAGCAACCTACCTAAATCATTAAGCTCATCAATATGAATGCCGGTTTCGCTACCGCGACGAAGATCATCATCGGGACGCTCAAGTCCGCTCCAGCTGCCGGAGAACCAATCGGCTTTTTCCGGTTTATAATTTTTGGCCGCCGCAAATTCCACATCAAGATAGGTACTGAAATCTGTAGACATCTGATCAGTTTCAGCTTTTGTCATTAGACCTTCACGCACAAGCCTATCAGCATAAATCGTCCTTGATGACGGATGATTTTTAATGCGTTTATACATAAGTGGCTGAGTAAAGGATGGCTCATCGCCTTCGTTATGGCCAAAGCGGCGATAACAGAACATGTCAACGACCACATCCTTTTTAAATTTTTGTCTATATTCCGTAGCAAGCTTCATGGCAAAAACCACCGCTTCCGGATCATCACCGTTCGCATGAAACACTGGTGCCTGAATAGCCTTGGCCATGTCGGATGGGTAAGGCGAGGAACGAGAATAATGCGGTGCCGTCGTAAAGCCGATCTGGTTATTAACAACCACATGAATGGTACCGCCAGTACTGTAACCACGAAGATCACTAAGGGCGAAACATTCAGCGACAATGCCCTGCCCGGAAAAGGCCGCATCGCCGTGCATAAGAAGGGTGAGCACACTTGAGCCGCCCTTATCATCACGCTGCATTAATTTTGCGCGGGTTTTACCAAGGGCAACCGGATTAACCGCTTCCAGATGTGACGGATTTGCGGTTAAGGATAAATGAACTTCATTACCATCAAACGCACGGTCCGAAGAGGCGCCAAGATGATATTTAACATCGCCTGAGCCTTCAATTTCATCCGGAGTGGCCGAACCACCATGAAATTCATGGAAAATCGCTTGGAATGATTTGCTCATCACGTTGGTTAGTACATTAAGCCGTCCGCGGTGAGGCATACCAAGAACAATTTCTTTAACGCCGTTTTGACCGCCGGTTTTAATCACCGCTTCAAGTGCAGGGATCAGTGTCTCCGCACCGTCAAGTCCAAAGCGTTTGGTACCGACATATTTCTTGGCCAGATAGCCTTCATAACCTTCAGATTCAGTCAGTTTTTGCAAAATCGCTTTTTTACCTTCATTGGTAAAATGAATTTCTTTGTCGCGTCCTTCGATATGCTGAAGGATCCAGCTTTTTTCTTCGGCGCTATTAATATGCATAAATTCAACGCCAAAAGTGGAACAATAGGTTCTATCAAGAATTTCAAGCACTTCGCGTACAGTGGCCGTTTCCAGCCCAAGAACATTATCAAGAAACACTTCACGGTCCATATCACCTTCGCCGAAACCATATGTTTCAGGGTCAAGTTCGGAGTGGTACGGTTTTTCAGTAAGACCAAGCGGATCGAGATTAGCATGAAGATGGCCACGAACCCGGTAGGTTCTTATCATCATCAGACAGCGAATTGAATCGAGCGTTGCTTTACGGATATCTTTACTAGTCGCGGCCCCTTTAGCTTTTTTAGCCTTTGCTTCAAAGCCGGGGTTAAGGGCACTGATAAGATCATCGGTATCATCGTAAGGCCAGTCAGTACGCTTCCATGATGCGCCGGGTTTTTCAATACCAGCGCCCATAAGAGCACGCGCATCTTCTGCTAGCTCTTCAAAATACTCCTGCCACGAAGGATCAACCGACGATGGATCGCGAGAGTATCTTGCGAATAGTTCTTCTACGAATGCCCCACTAGAGCCGTTAAAAAGATTATCTTTGCTATCTATACTCATATTATTCGAGCCTGTTTTATTATCCAAACGGTACTAAACACTTATATTCATAAAGGATTTACAAATATTTAACCGTTCAGAACTTCCATCAGTGTAGTACCGAGCTCCGAGGGGCTTTCAGAAATTGTGACCCCTGCGCTTCTCATCGCTTCGATCTTATCATCTGCGCCGCCTTTACCGCCAGAAACGATCGCACCCGCATGACCCATTGTCCGGCCAGGAGGAGCCGTGCGTCCGGCAATGAAACCTACAACCGGTTTTTTAATTTTATGGGATTTCAGAAACTCTGCTGCGTCTTCTTCTGCAGAGCCACCAATTTCACCGATCATAATGATAGACTGCGTGTCATCATCTTCGAGAAAGCCTTCAAGCACATCAATGAAGTTTGTACCGTTAACAGGATCGCCGCCAATACCAACACATGTTGTCTGGCCAAGGCCAACAACCGTTGTCTGGTGCACTGCTTCATAAGTCAATGTTCCAGAGCGTGATACACAGCCAACGGATCCTTTCATATGAATGTGGCCCGGCATAATACCGATTTTACATTCGCCCGGCGTAATAACGCCCGGACAGTTTGGCCCAACAAGACGTGAGTTTGAGCCCTGAAGCGCGCGCTTAACTTTGACCATATCAAGCACTGGAATGCCTTCTGTGATACAGACGACCAGCTCAATATTTGCATCAATTGCTTCAAGTATTGCGTCCGCTGCAAAAGGCGGCGGCACATAAATAACAGAAGCGTTTGCTTCCGTGACGTGCGCCGCTTCTTCAACAGTATTAAATACTGGAAGGCCAAGATGATCAGTGCCGCCCTTGCCCGGTGTAACACCACCAACCATTTTAGTGCCGTAAGCCATGGCCTGTTCTGAATGGAATGTTCCTTGAGCGCCGGTAAAGCCCTGACAAATTACTTTTGTTTCTGCATTTATAAATATGGACATTATTTGGCCTCCTCTACAGCTTTTACAATTTTAACTGCAGCATCGCCAAGATCAGATGCAGCGATAATATTAAGGCCGGAGTTGTTCATAATTTCCTTGCCTTTTTCCACGTTGGTCCCTTCAAGTCTGACAACGAGCGGTACGTTTAAGGATAGCTCCTTCGCAGCGGCAACCACACCATCAGCGATAACGTCGCAGCGCATAATGCCACCAAAAATATTAACCAGAATGCCTTCAACGGCCGGATCGCTTAAAATAATTTTAAACGCTTCGGTAACCCGTTCTTTGGTTGCCCCGCCGCCAACATCAAGGAAGTTAGCCGGTGAGCCGCCTTTTAATTTAATGATATCCATGGTCGCCATCGCAAGTCCGGCACCATTGACCATACAGCCAATGCTTCCATCAAGCTTAATATAGCTCAGTTCATGTTTCGCTGCTTCAAGTTCCATCGGATCTTCTTCGGTAGGGTCGCGAAGTTCAACAACATCTTTATGGCGGAAAAGTGAATTGCCATCAAAACCCATTTTGGCATCAAGCACAATAACCTGATCATCCTCAGTAACCACAAGCGGGTTAATTTCAAGCATGGCGGCATCTTTTTCAACAAATGTTTTATAAAGGGCAGCGATCACCTTGGCCGCAGCACCAGCCGCTTTACCACTAAGACCAATACCAAAAGCCACCTTGCGGCAGTGATAGCCTGAAAGGCCGGCTGCGGGATCAATAGTTACAGTAATTATTTTTTCCGGGGTAGAGGCAGCAACCTCTTCAATATCCATACCGCCTTCTGATGAAGCGATAATCGCAATGCGGCTTGTCTCACGGTCAACGAGTAAACTTACATATAGCTCATTAGCGATGGCACAGCCATCTTCGATATAAACCTGATTAACTTTTTTCCCTGCTGGGCCGGTTTGGTGGGTCACTAAGTTCATTCCGATAATCTCGGAGGCAACTTTTTTGACCTCTGCTACTGATTTAACAACCTTAACGCCGCCGCCTTTACCGCGGCCACCAGCGTGAATTTGAGCTTTAACAACCCAAATCGGACCACCAAGATCCTTGGCAATTTGCTCTGCTTCTTTTGCCGTATAAGCGATGCCACCACCAAGAACGGGCGCCCCATACTGCTTAAGCAGTTCTTTGGCCTGATATTCATGAATATTCATAGGTTTTTACCTTTTCCCATTGTAAGAAAAATTTATCTCAAATAACTTCATAATGAATAAGGATTAAGAAAACCCTTAATTTTATCAATTATATTAATCGCCTAGCGCCGGGTCGATAGCTTTAACGGCTTCCATAAGGCCTTTAACAGCACCCACACTATGTTCAAATCCGGCTTTTTCGTCGTCGTTAAGGCTAATCTCAACGATTTTTTCAACGCCGTTTTCGCCAATAATACACGGAACACCAACATACATATCGCTTTGACCATATTCTCCGTTCAAGGCCACAGCACATGGCAGAAGACGTCGCTTGTCACCAAGATAGCTTTCCGCCATGGAAATAGCAGACGTTGCAGGAGCATAAAATGCGGAGCCCGTTTTAAGAAGAGCGACAATCTCAGCACCGCCGTCACGGGTACGCTGGATGATTTGCTCGAGCTTTTCATTTGTAGTCCAGCCCATTTTCACCAAATCAGGAATAGGGATACCGGCAACAGTTGAATAACGTGGTAGCGGCACCATAGTATCGCCGTGACCACCAAGAACGAATGCATTCACATCTTCAACGGATACATTAAATTCTTCAGCAAGGAAAAGTGTAAAGCGCGCACTATCAAGTACGCCAGCCATACCAACAACTTTGTTTGTCGGAAGACCTGAATATTTTTGCAGCGCCCAAACCATCACATCAAGCGGGTTGGTGATACAAATCACAAAGGCATCCGGCGCATGATCACGGATACCTTCACCAACGGATTTCATAACTTTACAGTTAATACCGAGTAGGTCATCACGGCTCATGCCGGGCTTGCGGGCAACACCTGCCGTTACAATCACAACATCTGCACCAGCGATATCGGCATAATCTGCGGTTCCGCTAATGGCGGCATCATAACCTTCCACAGTTGAGGATTGAGCAAGGTCAAGTGCCTTGCCCTGCGGTAGTCCGTCTGCAATATCAAATATTACCACATCACCGAGGCCTTTTAGTCCTGCAAGGTGAGCGAGTGTTCCGCCGATTTGTCCGCCGCCGATTAGTGCAATTTTGTTACGTGCCATGTTCATACTACTCTTAGAAAAATGAGGGTTTAAAAGAATTTATACTAATAAATAATAACAAGTGATTAAGATAACTTCTTCTTCCCGAAATTAAAATAAATTTACTCTCCCGATGTAGCGCGAAAATATGGTTAACGCAACAAATTCCGTGTATTTTTTTGATGAAAAGTAACTTTATTTACGATAATTGAGACAGGTCAAAAAAAATAGCAAAAATTATTATACAGCATGCCCTTTTGCCAGATATTCCTTTGACTGCATTTCCATCAATCGTGATACGGTTCTCTGAAATTCAAAATGGCCATGACCATCACTATAGAGTTCTTCCGGTGCCACTTCAGCGCAACATAAAAATTTGACATTATTTTCATAAAGCGCATCGATAAATGTGACAAATCGCTTTGCCTCGTTTCGATTATCAGGGCCAAGTTTTGGAATGCCTACCATGAACACGGTATGATATTTCCAGGCTAGTGCCAGATAATCCGCTGATCCAAGCGCAGAACCGCATAACTTTTTGAAAGAAACCACCGCCACCCCGCGGGATGCGACAGGAACATGCAGCGTGCGACCCTGGACTTCTATTTCTTCGGGGCCTACTTGCGAACGATCATTCACTTCATGATCGGTAAGTCGCCAAAATGATTTTGATAATGATTTTGTGGCCTTCTCACCTATAGGATAATGATAAACTTCCATCCCTTTCATTCGTTCAAGTCGGTAATCGGTCGGCCCGTCAAGCGCTTCCACATCGAGCGTTCTTTTGATCAATTCTATCGTTGGCAGGAAGAGGGCTCTGTTTAGACCATCCTTATAAAGATCGTCGGGAATACGGTTTGATGTCAGGACAAGAGTGACACCAAGATCAAAAAGCGCGCCAAAAAGACGGCCGAGTATCATTGCATCTGTCACATCGGTTACCTGAAACTCGTCAAAACAAAGCAGTTTGCTGTTTTTATAAATTTGAGATGCCAAGGGCGGTATGGGGTCATTATCGGAGGTCTCAAATTTATCAAGCCGTTCCTCTTCATCCATATAACGCCACTCATGCATTTCTTTATGAATTTCAAGCATAAAGGCGTGAAAATGAACCCTGCGCTTTTGCTTAATAGGGGCAAGATCAAAGAATAAATCCATAAGCATGGATTTACCGCGCCCAACGCCGCCATATATATAGAGCCCACGTGGTGCTATATTTTGCTTTTCACTGGCAAAAAGTTTCTTAAGGAAACTTTTGTTCGATGTCTGATCAGTTATTTCCAGTTGCTGATGAAGATTCTGAAATTTATCAACAATTCGTGCCTGAATAGCGTCTTCTTTAAGTTCGCCACAATTAATCATTTCATGGTAACGACCCAACGGGTCAGAAAATGTGTTTTTCATAGATACAGCACTAAAAAGTACGCCTCGTTATCAAATTAATAACCAATTTGGTTTATATAAGAGGAATAATAGCCATAAAAATTATTAAAAGGGCAAGGAAAATGAAAAAAAGTTTTGAAATTCCAGTTTATAATTCAGAAGTACGAGAAGCAGTACGTAATAAAGAGAACCATCCCAACCTTGAGGATAAATGGGCCGATACCCATTTAATAATGGTTCGTGCTCATACGCCTGACGAAGCAGTGATTGTTTGCCGCCGTCAACATCCTGAAAAAATGGGCTTTGTACTTGGGGAAGTCGCAGAAGCCTGAAAATACCATATAAATAAAGAATACCTATATTATGATAAATACCAATATCTACGAAGTTGTAATGTATAATACTGAGGTTCGCAAATTAGTCGAATTTCATGAAACTCACCCCAGATATGATGATGGATGGGCCGATTCACGATATATTGAACTACCAGCATTAAATTTGAGAAGCGCCATAAAAAAAATCCGCTCTAAATATCCCAGAAGGAGAGGATTTAAAATCACCAATATCGCTCAAATCCCTGAGTTTACCCACGATAAACGTGTAAGATTTTAATCCTTATAAAAATTCAATTTATCTAAAATTTTAGCTGATTATTTACCAATTTTATACTTTCAATATCTATAAAAGACTTAAACCACATAGAATTTAAGTTAATAAATTAGTTGAGTAAGAGTAAAATGCCGTTAGAACAACATATATATGAATTTTCACTTTATAATAGTGAAGTAAGAGACCTTATCCAAGCCGGCGAAAGACACAATCAGTTGGACGACGGATGGGCAGATCAGCGTTATATCCAGGTCAGAGCACAGGATGAAGCTAAAGCAAAAACTGAGATTGAGAGACGATATCCTGAACGTAAGGGCTACGTTTATAGCAGCGTTATCAAGTTTGATGATTAATTTAAGCGATCAGCAGAGACGTTTCCGGTGTCAGTGCCGGCAATAATTCTAACAAGTGTGTTTTTCTTAATGAAACACACCCTTCAGTGCCTAGATAATCTTTATCATCCAAATCTTTTGCCACATGCATAAAAATGGCGCTGCCTTTTCCTGGCAGGGCCGGGCTGTCATTATGGCCAAGCACCACGAGAACGTCATAAAGATCATCATCACGCCAGAGCGCTTCGGCGCTCGCGTGATAAGGGAGCATTACGGCTTTATTATAAGCGGTATCAGAAGGATCATCGCACCAACCGTCTTCTCTAAGTAACGCCATCATTGGTACTTTGCTATAAAGTGGTGCATCCAGCTTATCGTAGCGATAATAGACACTGCGTAAGTTAAACGCGCCCACGGGGCTTTTATGATCCCCTTCAACTTTAATGTCTGTAATCCCGCCTTTTCCAAGCGCACAAGGAAAGACTCTATCGCCAAATTTTAATATTCCGCGCGACGGGTTTTCAGATATGGCTGTAACTATGATGTCCATTTTATTATTTATCCAAACCGTTTATATTACAGGTCATTAATTTCTTTGTTCAGATTATACTGAGGCGACGTTACGTGGGCCTCTGCCGCACGAAGCCTGCGCTCGATATCGCGAAATTTATATCTTACATCGCGAACCGTATTAGAAGGCTCGGTTCTTACAGATTTCCAAAACTCACCTTCTTGTTTGCTTTCATACATATCTACTGGTTTGGCCTTGAGGAAAATGGCCAGAATGATATAACCAAGAATGATTATTCCGCCGCCAAGTAGTCCGATAATCACAGCGGAAATTCGTATCACCATTGGATCTATGCCAAAATAATCACCAAGTCCGGAGCATACTCCTGAGATCTTGGCATTTTGCTTATCCAGATAGAGCTTTTCATATTTTGGGGTATTTGAATCTTTAAACATTATTTCTTTCTCCACTCAGGGGCTTCGGTATCAAGTATTCTCTCAACATTATTAAGTCTGCTCTCAATACGTTCGGCGCTTTCCCACAGTTCTCCCAGAATTTTTTCATCTTCATTTGATATGGTTTTGGTTGATTTCCATTTCGTCGTATAATGTAAAAACATCCAAATTGGTGCTACCACCACCATAAATAATATTGCTACAACTTCCATTTTTAATCCTTTCGCTTTCCTGACTTGATCAGGATACACCTTTTCTTATTTTTTTGCAGCTTTGCTTGTGGATTTTGCAAGTTTTGCTTTTAATGCAGCAAGCTCATCCGCTACTTTTTCGGTGGCTTCAAGGTCGGCGAACTCTTCATGGAGTGATTTTTCACGGCCAAGTTCCTGTGCCTCAACACGACTTTCAGTTTCCTCAACACGTTTTTCCATCAGATGAAAACGGTTCATCACATCTTCGATACGGTTGCTATATAGCTTTGCCCGTACCTTTAGCTGTGAACTTGCAGAATTTTGTCTTTCATAAAGAGCTTTCTGCTTGTTCTTGGCTTCCTTGATCTTCGCTTCAAGAAGAACAATGTCGCCTTCATATTTCTTAAGCGCTTCTTCTAAAGGAGTGCGGTCTTGCTCCAGTTCAAGAGTGAGGTCAACCAGTTTTGCTTTTTCAATGAGTGCTGCATTTGCTAGGTCCTCTCTGTTTTTGCTAAGGGCAAGTTCCGCTTTTAAATACCAGTCGTCTTCAACTTTGTTAAGACGGGAAATATTTCGGTCCAGTTCTTTGCGATCTGCGATCACACGCGCTGCGGAAGAACGCACTTCAACCAGCGTATCTTCCATTTCCTGTATCATCATGCGGATCATTTTGTCCGGGTCTTCTGCTTTATCCAGAATGTGGGTGATGTTTGAATTAATTATGTCTGTTAGGCGGGTAAAAATGCCCATAGTGATATCTCCAAAAAATATTATGCCCTACTCAAGGTCTTCGCTAATTACTTTGCACAGAGCATGCCAGTTTTGAAATTTTCTATTAACACGCTGAAATATATAGGATTTAATCAATAGCTCCCTAACTTATGATATAAATACTATTGATATTATTTACTATTTATTAGCATTTATTACTATTATTTGCTATTTTACACCACATGACACCTGAACAACAAATAATCATCGGTGAAAGCCCGGCCTTTCTGGAAGTTATCGAACAAACCAGTAGAGCGGCCAGTCACGACCGCGCCGTTCTGGTGATTGGCGAGCGCGGCACGGGTAAAGAACTTATCGCCGCGCGTCTTCATTATTTATCGCCGCGCTGGGAACAAAATTTTGTTCAGGTTAATTGCGCGGCGCTGCCGGACACGTTGCTCGAATCAGAACTATTCGGCCATGAGGCAGGCTCCTTTACCGGTGCTGCCGGAAAACGCATTGGCCGTTTTGAAGAAGCAGATAAAGGCACGCTCTTTTTAGATGAAATTGCCACCACGTCCTTAAGTGCGCAGGAAAAAATACTTCGCATTACCGAATACGGCACCTTTCAAAGGGTCGGCAGTAATAAAATATTAAATACCGACGTGCGCCTGATCGGTGCCACTAATATTGATCTGCCTGAAGCCGCAGACCTTGGTGAATTTCGCCATGATTTACTGGACCGGCTCGCGCTTGATGTAATAACGCTGCCTCCGCTTAGGGCACGAAAAGATGATATCATAATCCTTGCGTTTCATTTTGGCCAAAAGATCGCCCAGGAAAGAAGCTGGCAAAGTTTTCCCGGCTTTTCAGAAAGTATGAGCCAGACCATGATGGACTATCATTGGCCTGGGAATATTCGCGAACTTAAAAATGTTGTCGAGCGCGCGGTTTATTATGCTGAACATGAATATGACCCTATCGATCAGATAATTCTTGATCCGTTTAACTCACCCTACCGGCCCAAAAGACCTCCCATTAAAGAGATCAAACAACAAGCTCGCGACATAAGTGAGATGCCAAAAGCCTTACCGGGCCCTAAAGACTTTCAAACCCTCACAATGAAATTTGAGAGAGAATTATTGCAACAGGCCCTAAAAGACAATAAGTTCAATCAGCGTCAGGCTGCGGATTATTTAAGTCTCAGCTATCACCAGTTACGCCACCAGTTAAAGAAGCACGCGCTTTTATAAAGAAAAGAGAACATTATGAAAATAGGCATCCTTACCAGTGGCGGTGACGTACCGGGCCTTAACGCCTGTATTAAAGCGATCGTCGCGGGCGCCGAAAAAAATGGTTGGTCATCGGTTGGCATAAAAAGAGGCTGGAAAGGCCTGTTTGATTATGATCCGGACGGGGACGTTGAAAAAAACGCTGCACTATCGGTTCCGCTTAACGCCAGCGAAATGCGCGGCCTAGAAAATGTTGGCGGCACTTTTCTTCACACATCACGTTTTAATCCAGTGCAAATCGACGAAGAATTTTTGCCGGACTTCCTAAAAGGAAAAGTTCCTCCTTCCACCTTCAAGCAAGGCACTTTTGACTGCACTGATCATGTGCTTAGAGTGCTTGATTATATGGAAATTGATGTTCTTATCCCCATTGGAGGGGACGGATCACTGCGCTTTGCTGCCCATTTAAGCGCAAAAGATTTTCCCATAATCAGCATTCCCAAAACAATGGATAATGATGTTAACGGCACTGATTACTGCATTGGCTTTAGCACCTGCGTTACCCGCTGTGTCGATAGTATCAATAAAATCAGAACCACCGCCGCCAGCCATGAGCGGATCGCCATTATCGAACTTTTCGGCCGTCATAGCGGGGAGCCGACCCTGCTTGCCGGTCATATCGCTTCTGCCGACCGGGTACTGATCCCGGAAGTGCCGGTTGATCTTGATCATTTCAGTGATCTGATTATTTCTGACCGGGAAAAAAACCCGAATAATTATGCCATTGCCGTTGTCGCCGAAGGGGTGACCGTTAAAGACGGCGAGAATATATATCAAGGTAAAAAAGACCATTACGGCAATGATAAGCTCGGCGGTATTGGTGATGTTATTTATAATGACCTTCGCGCCAATCATCATGTCAGCGTGCTAACCCAACCACTGGCCTATTTGCTTAGAAGCGGGGAACCGGACGCACTTGATAAGCTGGCCGCCACATCCTTTGGCACCATGGCCATTCAAATGATCGAACAAAAAAATTACGGCAAAATGACCGCCATAGTAGACGGAAACTACGCCGTAACCAATAACAACTGCGTCCTAAGCGAACAAACAACACCCCTCGTCAGCAACCTCTACGACGCCAAAAACTACCGTCCGGAAATAAAGAATATTCTGGGAAGGCCGATGTATTTGTAGGTTTGGATCTTTATAAATCCCCGAGCTTCTCATCATCATAGATATCTTCAATATCGACCACATAGAAAAATTCGTTGCTTCTTATGGCGCGGCGGAAATATTGTTCGTTGCTTCCGTCAAGGTTGGACCATAATGTCTCAAAAGCCTGCTTGAACGCGCGAAGGGGATAGCGGAAATCGGTACCGAGCCTGAGATCATTCATGGCATCAAGTGCTAGAATTTTACTGTTCTGTTGCTCGACGCTCATGGGGTGGGAATAAAGTCTGCCAAAATGATTGGCCCCGCGCGGAGTTGGCGGCAGTGATGTCAGCGCACCGGCATCGCCGTAAGGATAGCGTTCATTAAAAACCACCTGATGATTGGTATAAAGCAGCAAATGGCCGTCGTGCCGGTCAATTTGCTTAAGAGCTTCCACCAGCGCATGAGTGGTATATTGATGATCGCTATGCATATCGAGCTTCGGTGAAGGCGTTATAATAATATCAGGCTTAATTTCATTTAGTAGATAAACCATATTGCCGACCAGCGATTCCCAGTTATTAATGCCCACTAGTCCAACTGCAAGGCTTGAAGAATTTTGTTTTCTGAAAGTATTCATATCAGAAATCTCAGTATATCTTCCTGAAGCAACCAAACTCTTATCCGCCTCCATACTCTTTAAGCGCGCATCATTATAACCAAGGTTTAAAATATTTTCAGGATGAACCCCGCCGAGCATAGGAACGGTCAGGCTGTTCCAGGTTCTAACCTCGCCTTTTTTAAGATAATGTGCGACCGGGTCAGTATAAATCTCATCATACATAAAGGGTCCGGCGTCGCCCGACGTAACCGTCACCACATAAACATCGTCATGACCACTATAAAGACCGAAAGAAGAGATTTCCGCATCGTCCGGATGGCCGGCCATAACAAGCACTCTTTTTCCCTCAAATTCAATATTATCAAACTGGATCAGCTGAACCGAGCCATTATCAACGCTTAAATATTTTCCGATAAGACGAAGATCAGTTGCGCCTTTTTCGACAAACTTGCTGACATTGACGTATCTTTTACCAGCGGCGCCATGCTCATAAAATTCCACTTCAGTTGAAGTGCCATCAGAAATGGTAACGCTTGGTCTTAAGATTTTTGACTGTGGTGTTGAGCGGACGGAAATTTCCAAAAATGATGAACGGTTCATATCTTCTTTTTTGGGAAGCGAAAGTGTTCCGCCTGCAATGCTAAGGACGGTGATTGTCGCCTGCTTATCAGAAAAATCGTACGCATAATCCGCCGCCACATCATAATTATAAAGCGCCGATCTGGTGAAATATAAAAATGCCCCTAAGCCTATAGCCGTCACAAATATAAATAAAAAAAGCTTCTTAAACATAACCATCCCCGGTTTTAATTTTTAGCCATGCTAAATCAATTTATCTGCACAGTCACTAAATTAATAGGGCGCTTAATTATAGGGAAATATTTTTTGAAAATTGGAGCGGGCGAAGAGATTCGAACTCTCGACATTCTCGTTGGCAACGAGATGCTCTACCACTGAGCTACGCCCGCATATCCAGGATATGCATTAAGCCAAATCGTTGGCTGTGCGGCGGATAATACGCAACAATTTTTCAAATGCAAGTGCAAACTTTAAAAAAATATCTTTGTCCAATTGCAAAAGTCGCGTTATATAAATTGCAATCAACATCCTTTTAAATTCAAGGAATTAACATGCCCGCGACCGAAGACGAATTATTCACTTTATTGGATGATCTCGCCATTGAAACGACCACTTATCGTCATCCACCGGTTTTCACCGTTGAAGAGTCGCAAGAAAGTTGCAGCCACATTGCTGGTGAACACTGTAAAAGCCTGTTCCTGAAAGACAAAAAGAATAACTTCATCCTCGCTATATTAAGCGAAGACAGAAGGCTGGATATGAAGGCACTATTTAAATCAGGCGGGCTCGATGTGGGGCGACTTAGTTTTGCGTCCGCGAAACGCATGGTTGATATGCTCGGCATAACACCGGGGTCGGTGACACCCTTTTCCCTGATAAACGTCACGCACAAAGACCTTATTATCGTGCTCGATAAAGCAATGCTAGAGCACGAAAAACTTAATTATCACCCGCTCCATAATGAAGCGACAACCACAATAACAAATGACGATCTGGTAAAATTTATTGAACATTTTGGCTTTAAGCCGATTATATTAGATTTTGACCAGCTTTAAAGAGAATATAGATGCAAGAACAGGTAAATAATTCCAACATCATTGACGTTGATATGTCCAATTTCGTCGCCCAAGTCATTGAAAAATCAAGCCAAGTGCCGGTAATTGTTGATTTCTGGGCGCCCTGGTGCGAACCATGCAAAACACTCGGCCCAACGTTAGAAAAGCTAGTTAATGAAGCGGACGGCGCCGTCATACTGGCCAAAATTAACATCGATGAAAATCAGGAAATAGCGGCTCAAATGCAAATTCGCTCAGTGCCAACCGTGGTCGCATTCGTGGAAGGCCGTCCGGTTGACGCCTTTGCTGGTGTAAAACCGGAAAGCGAAATTCGCGACTTTATTACAAAAGTTGCCCCTGACATTGGCCCCTCCGAGAGCGAACAGATGATAAGCATTGCTGCGGACGCTTACGAGCAAGGCAATTATGAAGAGGCCGGCTCTGCTTATTCGCAAGCCTTACAGCTTGATAGTGAAAATAACGCGGCTATTGCGGGGCTGGCGAGCGCGCTAATTAAATTAGGTGATCTTGAAAATGCCGGTCATGTGTTATCAGGCGCAAAAGATAAAAACGATCCTGCGGTAACCGCTGCGCAAGCGGCGCTGGACACCGCCGAGCAGATCGGTGACGTTGGAGATCTGGAAGAGCTTAAGAAAAAGGTCGAAAAAAACGCAGATGATTATCAGGCCCGCTTTGATCTGGCCATAGCGCTATGGGCAACCGATGCTCGCGGCGAAGCGGCAGATCATTTGCTTTATATTATTGCCGCCGATAAGGACTGGCAGGAAGACGGCGCGCGAAAACAGTTGGTTAAATTTTTTGAAATGGCCGGACCGATGGATCCTTTTACGGTAGGCGCACGCAGAAAACTTTCAAGCCTGCTTTATTCATAAAATGACAGATAAAAAATTACCAACAACCATCCCGCTTTTTCCGTTAACCGGCGCCCTTTTAATGCCAGAAGGTCATTTACCGCTTAATATATTCGAGCCGCGCTATAAACAGATGATTGAAATGGCCCGCGAAAATGACGGCATCATCGGCATGATCCAGCCATCATCAACCAACATTTCATCCTCCGAACAAGAAAATGATCTCTTCGGCACTGCAAAAAGAGGGCGCGCTTTATATAATGTCGGCTGCGCAGGCATCATTAGCGACTTTGAGGAAAATGCGGCAGGACAATATTTTATTATTCTATCCGGCGTCAGGCGGTTTAAAATTATCCGCGAGCTGCCCATGAGCCAGCTTTTTCGGGAGGCTGAAGTAAACTATTTGGATTATCAGCATGACGGTAATGAAGATGACATAAAAGCAGTGCCAAAATCCCGCTTTCTTGAAACCATTAATAAATATTTCAAAAAAACCCGGATCAATGTTGATCTAACATCTTTTGAAGAATTTAATGATGAAGAACTTATCAATTCCATGGCGATGAACTGCCCGTTTGATGCGGCTGAAAAGCAACTGCTTATTGAAAGCGATAGGGTCAATCAGCGGGCCGAACTGATGATTAAATTAATGGATTTCATTCTCGGTCAACATAATATATCATCAGAAAATAACATTCATTAAGGCCAAAGTCATGACTGAAAAAAGCGAAGATAAAAAAATAAATTTTGGAAAACTTGATCCCAGACTACTTGATGTGCTGGCATGCCCGATCACCAAAAGCCCGCTAAGTTATGATGAAGAGGCGCAGGAACTGATCAGCAAGAAGGCCAAGCTCGCCTTTCCCATTAGAGACGGCATTCCCATAATGCTGGTCGACGAGGCACGGGAGCTGGACGAATAAAGCAATTACAGTTGAAGGAGAGTTTAAATGAAATTAATTAAAACGAGCATACTGGCTCTTCTGGTCTTAACGGCCCCGCACTATCACGCTATCGCAGCAGAGAGGCCCAATATTATCATCATTTATGCCGATGATCTTGGCTATGGTGATCTGGGAAGCTACGGCCATCCGGTCATTAAAACACCCATGCTCGATAAATTAGCCGCAGACGGTCAGCGCTGGACCAATTTTTATGTCGCCGCCGCCGTGTGCTCACCCAGTCGCGGCGCGCTACTAACGGGGAAATATCCGGTTCGGACCGGGCTTTACGGAAAAGGAACAGACGTATTTTTTCCAAATGCTATCGGCGGCATTCCTGATCAAGAAATTACTTTGGCGGAAGCCCTTAAGGATGCCGGTTATAACACGGCCATGTACGGCAAATGGCATTTGGGCGACGCGGATTATGCCCTGCCGACAAGACACGGTTTTGATCAGTGGATGGGGCTTCCTTATTCTAACGACATGGACCCGATGTGGGCACCAACTGCGGAAGAATTAGAGGCCGTAAAGAATGCGCCCAATGACACCACGAAATATTTTCTTAATTTCATAAAATATAATGTCGATCCAAAATCATCCAACTGGAATGTGCCTTTAATGAGCAGCACAAAAACCTCGGGTGGTTATCAGGATGAAATTATTGAAAGACCAACTGACCAGCCGCTGCTGACTAAACGCTACACGGAAGGCACCGTCGATTATATAAATAGTCACGCGGGTGACGAAAATCCGTTTTTTCTTTATCTCGCCTACACCATGCCGCATGTACCGCTCTTTTCCAGTGAAAATTTTGACGGTAAAAGTGGTGCCGGTCGTTACGGCGATGTGGTAACAGAAATTGACTGGAGCGTCGGGCAGGTCAGAGCAGCTCTTGAAAAAAATGGCATCGATAAAAATACCCTTGTGGTCTTTAGCAGTGATAACGGCCCTTGGCTGGTGATGGATCAGTTCGGCGGCTCGGCAGGTCTTCTTAAGAACGGCAAAAAAACCACCTTTGAAGGCGGCATGCGCGTACCAGGCATTTTCTGGTGGCCGGATACCATTGAGCCCGCTGTGGTCCGGGATATCGGCAGCGTAATGGACTTATATGCGACCGTTATGAAATTTGCCGGAGCGGACATTAAAGCCAGTAATCTTGATAGTATTGATTTGGGCCCTGCCCTTATGGGTAAGAGTAGCCCACGTGAAAATATGGCCTTCTATAGAAATGACGAGCTTTATGCTTACCGAAAAGGACAGTATAAAATTCACTTCATCACAGAAGGGGCATATGGCAGAGAGCCGAAACGTATGATACTTGACAGTCCGCTGCTTTATCACCTTGGTGAAGACCCACGCGAGTTATTTGATATAGCCGCTGATAATCCGGAAATCGTTGCTGATATGATGGAGGCTGTAGCCGTGCACAAGTCTGGAATGACAATTGCACCATCAATTTTTGAAGCAAGCAGATAGCTTACTGATCAATTTTTAAAGCTTCGGCCTCAATGGTAATATTAATTTCATCAGAAACAAAAGCTAGCATCTGATCCATACCCCACTGCGATCTCTTCATGGATGATTTGATGGAATATCCTGTGCGCATTCTGTTTAATATGGGATCCATTGCCCGCTTATTAAATCTTACATTCAGGGTAATTTCTTTTGTTTTTCCCAGCATAGTAAAGTTGCCTTTTACATCGGCACTATTTTCTTCAATCAGCGTGATATCCGTGCTTTCAAAAATCGCCGTCGGATATTCTTCCACATCAAAGAAAAGCTCACTGCGTAATTGCCGATCAAGGTCCTCGACACCACTTGAAATGCTTGCTGTATCTATGGTGATATAAATTTTGCTTTTATCTGGATCATCATGGTTTAAATCCACAGTGCCCTCAAATTCTTTGAAGTTACCGATGGTGCGGGAAAAACCCATATGGCTGATATACCACATGATATTGGTATGATCTTTATCAATCTGGTAAGTTTCGATGCCCGTTACGCCATCAGCAGCATATGAGAACGGCGCATATATCAAAAATAAAAGACTTATAAGGGTTTTTCTAAACATTATGAAACAACTCTAGATTAGAATTATGGCAGTATCAAGAAGCAGGTTTAAAGGGTCTCACCTTTTAATAATTTGGGAAGCTTGCCCACTGTGCCGCGCGCATGGCTCATGAAAAACTTTTTAACCTCTGGGAGTTCTTCTACCGCCGCAATGCCGGCCCGTCTGGCAAACGTAACAAGGGCATTATCGTTTGAAAATAACCTCGTAAGACCGTCCATACCAAGCGCAAGGATATTATTATCGGTCCGCCGCCAGGATACGTAACGCTCAAGCACTAGTTCTGAGCCTATATCACCGCCAAGTCTATGGGCGTCCACCAGTACTTCGCTTAAGGCCGCAATATCGCGAAGCCCAAGATTAAAGCCCTGCCCGGCTATTGGATGAATGCCGTGCACCGCATCGCCGATTAGACAAAACCGTGCCGCCGTATAATCATCGGCAAGCTGCATGGTAAGGGGATATGCCCAACGCTGGCCAAGCGATTTTACCTCGCCTAAAAATGAGCCGAATTTTTTTGAGAGTTCGGCATTAAACGATCTTTCAGATAAACCGATAATTGTTTTGGCACGTTCCGGCGGTTCGCACCATACGATGGATGATCTGTTATCTTTTAAGGGAAGTATCGCAAAAGGCCCACTTGGGAAGAACTTTTCATGGGCGATCCCCTGATGAGGGAGCTCATGTTCCACAGTGGTGACAATACCGGTCTGTTTATAATCCCAAACGCGGACTTTTATATCATTTTGCTCTCGAAGCGTGGAGCCTCGGCCTTCGGCGCTAACCAATAAAGATGCCGTTAAAGTAACACCGCTTTCAAGGTCAATTTTTACATGTTCTGATAGATTTTCGCTAGCCAGAATTTTATCAGGACAAAAAAGCGTTATATTTTCATGATCTTTAATGGCGTCATAAAGCCCGGAGCGGATGTGGCGCACCTCAACCATTTGTCCAAGTGGTCCATCACCAAGTTCCCGTTGATCAAAATGTAAAAAAACCGGACTCTCACCGTCCGTTACGTGAATTTCATTGATCGGTTGGGCCTCGGCGCCAATTTTATCCCAAAGGCCAATTGTTTTTAGCATCACGTAAGGCGCATATGAAATGGCATATGAACGACCATCAAATTCATCGCCCAGTGATTTTTCAATATCCAATGTATCGACAATCGCCACTTTTAAGCCTTGACTAGCCAACGAATAGGCAAGCGTCATCCCAACCACACCAGCGCCAGAGATTAACAGATCAAATTTTAATGTTTGGGGCTTTTTTGCCATCATTACCTCTAAAAATTTCTCCCATTATAAGTTTTAAAATGAGAGGCGCAATTATATTCATTGGTAAAAAGGTTGACAAAATTGATTATTTTTTATGCAGTTTTAAAAACATTTGTGCACATGTCTATTTTTTAGGCATTATATGAGAAAGTCTAATTTTAAAAAAGCGCCGTTCTTATGGATTTTCATCAAAAACAACCTTGGCACGCTTCTTGATAGGAAGAGCGGGTGATCACCCATGTATAAAAGGATTTAATAGTGGAAACTCTGGAAACAGGAACAGACGTATTTTTTATTTTAATAGGCGCAATCTTGGTATTTGCTATGCATGCTGGATTTGCCTTTTTAGAAGTGGGAAGTGTAAGAAAGAAAAACCAGGTCAATGCACTTGTAAAAATCATTTCCGATTTTGCCGTATCCACAATCGTATATTTTTTTATTGGCTATTATATCGCCTATGGTATTAGTTTTCTGGGAAGTGCCAGTTTGATAAGCGGCATGTCCGAAGGTTCGCCCTTTGCCAAGAACGGTTATGATCTTGTTAAATTCTTTTTTCTGATGACATTTGCGGCGGCGATCCCGGCGATCATCTCTGGTGGTATTGCTGAACGTAGTCGCTTTAAACCCCAGCTTCTGGCCACGGCGGTTATTGTCGGCCTGATATATCCTGTTTATGAAGGCATGGTGTGGGGCGATCTGTTCAATTTTCAAGCTATGATAACAGACCTTTTTGGTTATCCTTTTCATGATTTTGCAGGGTCTATAGTTGTTCATGCAATGGGGGGATGGTTGGCCCTTGGTGCCGTGGTTATATTAGGTGCCAGAATGGGTAGATACAGAAAAGACGGCACGCCACTCGGTATTCCACCCTCTAACATTCCGTTTCTGGCCCTTGGTTCATGGATTTTATGCATCGGCTGGTTTGGCTTTAATGTCATGAGTGCTCAAACCGTTTCTGGCGCTAGTGGTCTTGTCGCCGTTAATAGTTTAATGGCAATGGTTGGCGGCATACTTTCGGCACTCGTCGTCGGTAAAAAAGATCCAGGCTTTGTTCATAATGGTGCTTTAGCCGGACTTGTCGCCGTTTGCGCCGGATCAGATATAATGCATCCGCTCGGGGCGCTGTTTGTTGGTGTGGTTGCTGGCGCTGTATTTGTTAAAATATTTTCTCTGTGCGGTAATAAATGGAAAATCGATGATGTCTTAGGCGTATGGCCCTTACATGGAATTTGTGGTCTTTGGGGCGGCATTGCCGCCGGCATTTTTGGTCAAGAAGCTTTATGGGGCCTTGGCGGAGTTTCGCTTCTCGCGCAAATCTTTGGTTCACTATGCGGGGTCGTAATCGCCGCAGCATGTGGCTTTATCCTCTTTAGCCTAATTAAGAAAACTGTTGGTTTCAGGCTTTCGCAGGAAGACGAATATTTAGGGGCCGACCTTGCTATTCATAAAATTAGCGCAACACCCGAAGAGGATTTCGGACTGCGCTAGGCCGAAAATTGACGTCATGAGGTCATCTTTTTGTAAATAAAGTAAAATTTTTATATATTTACGTCGAATATGGCCATATATTTGCCTTGTTCTATTACATAATGTTACTGTGATTTAAATAAGCTAAGTCTCTGGTTATATTTGGGAAGATTGATGGCGGGCAGACGTAACGCAATAAAAAAATCAGCAAAGAAATCTCTATTGCCAACTTCGGTGACGGAATTTTTAAAAGAAACACTAGTCAGGCTTTGGGGACTAGCGCTGATACTATCGTTTGTCGCTTTCATCGCAGCCTTTATCAGTTATAACGTCAGCGACCCTAGCTGGAACAATGTTGTTGAGGGGACGGCGAGCAATTTACTCGGCCTCGCCGGATCACATGGTGCTGATCTTCTTATTCTAAGCCTCGGGCTTGGGGCTTACATACTCGTCCTGCCGCTTCTCACCTGGGGGTGGCGCGTCATATCGTTAAGAGGCCTTTCCTATATTTTCATGCACCTGATCATGCTTCCATTACTGGTAATATGCGCCACCGTAACGCTCTCTACCCTGCCTATATTTGATAGCTGGCCACTAGAAAACATCGGATTAGGCGGCTTTTTGGGCCAAATGTTCTTAGGCTATATTCAAAGTTTCATCGCCTGGACGGGCATAGTGTTTTATCCCCTAATTGTAGGCGCGGTATTTGGCGCTCTCACATTATTATGTTTTTTCTATACTGCGGGACTAGAACGGGCCGAATGGAAAGAAGGTTTAAATAGCATCAAATGGGTTTTTGCATCAGTGCTTCTAAAAATAATAGCTCTATTTAAGCTCATTAAAGACGGCTTTGCGCGAGCCGGGCAAAATTCAACGGGCGCTGAATTTAATGTCGCCAAGAAAAAGTCAGCTGGCCGTAAAGATCCGCCCATGAAAGGTAGCGCTAAGAAAGCAAAAAGAAACATTCCGATCATTGATCAAGAAAAGAAAAATGTAAAAACCAGCAAACGTGAAACCAGCGAGCGTCAACCGATGCTTGATATTATGACTGACGGAGAATTTGCCCTACCGTCCTTAAGCCTGCTATCATCCCCCAAACCGCTTAGTGATCAGGAAAAACTGACCCATGATGCTCTGGAGCAAAATGCCCGCATGCTTGAAGCGGTTCTTGATGATTTTGGCGTTAAAGGCGAAATTACCAAAGTGCGCCCAGGCCCAGTTGTTACCCTTTATGAACTTGAACCTGCGCCGGGCACCAAATCATCCCGTGTGATCAACCTTGCCGATGATATAGCACGCTCTATGAGCGCCACATCTGCCCGCGTCGCCGTTGTTTCAGGGAAAAATGCTATTGGTATTGAACTTCCCAACAGTACGCGTGAAATTGTTTCCTTAAGAGAAATATTATCCTCAAGCGTCTATGAAGATAGTAAAGCTAGGCTACCAATGGCGCTCGGTAAAGATATCGGCGGGGAGCCTATTGTTGCCGATATAACATCCATGCCCCATCTGCTTGTTGCCGGAACCACCGGCTCCGGTAAGTCGGTCGCTATTAATGTGATGATTTTATCACTGCTTTATAAACTTACTCCGGCCGAATGTCGCCTGATTATGGTTGATCCGAAAATGCTTGAACTTTCCGTTTATGATGATATCCCGCATCTTCTTACCCCTGTTGTAACGGATCCCAAAAAAGCAGTGGTCGCCTTAAAATGGGCGGTGCGGGAAATGGAACATCGCTACCAAAATATGGCGAAACTTCAGGTCAGGAACATCGCCGCCTATAACAAAAGGCTCGAGACCGCACGCCAGAAGGGCGAAAATATTATCCGCAAAGTACAAACCGGATTTGATCCTGATACAGGTAAGCCGGTTTACGAAGAAGAAAATCTTGATTTAACTCCGTTACCGATGATTGTGGTAATCGTCGATGAAATGGCCGATCTGATGCTTGTGGCCGGCAAGGATATTGAAGCACTTATCCAGCGTCTTGCGCAAATGGCCCGTGCGGCTGGCATTCATTTAATCATGGCAACCCAGCGACCGTCCGTTGATGTGATCACCGGTACTATTAAAGCAAACTTTCCGACCCGTGTCGCGTTTCAGGTTACCTCAAAAATTGACAGCCGAACTATTTTAGGGGAGCAAGGTGCGGAGCAGCTGCTGGGTATGGGCGACATGCTCCATATGGCCGGTGGCGGCCGTATAACCCGGGTTCACGGACCCTTCGTTGGGGACCGGGAAGTGGAGCGGGTTGTAAAGGCGCTTAAAAAGCAGGGCAAGCCATCCTATCTGACCGATATTATCGATGAGCCGGATGAAGGATTTGATTCTGATTTTCTACAAAATTCGCAAATGACACCGGGTGCGGGTAAACCTAGCGGCGACGAGTTATATGACCGCGGGGTAGCCATTGTCGTGCGGGATCAAAAAGCATCGACCAGCTATATTCAGCGCCAGTTACAAATCGGCTATAACAGAGCGGCCAATATTATCGAAAAAATGGAACGGGAAGGCGTGGTCAGCAGTGCCAATCATGTGGGCAAACGCGAAGTGCTGGTACCAAACCGCGACGAAGAATACTAATCCGCATCAGGATATATACTGTTCATTAGGCCGCGAAGAACGGGCAGCATATCCATTTCGCTCTGATCGTCATTAAAATAACCCGTATAAACAACAACGGTATCCTTGTCTGGATTGACAAGAAGTCCCTGACCGGCCCAGCCACTTTTATAGAAATCATTGTTGGTATAAATCATGTCCCATTGATAAACCGGATATTTTATCTCGTCATTTACCCGCCCCAAACTACGGTACCTGTCAAAAAGACGCTCATTACCGCCCGATTTAATAAGATTTATATATCTGTCCGATATTATTTTCTCGTCAGAAACCGTTTTATAACTCGGGGTAAATAAAAGACCGAACCGTGCCACATCGCGGGGGCGGGCTAGTAATCCACCGTGGGTGATGGGCACGCCGTAGCGTGGCGCCAGAAATGAACCATCACTTTCTGCTCCTATTTTGTTCCAGATTTCTTTGCTCACAGCATCTTGGTAAGGCAGGCCGGTAACTTCTTCAATAAGCCAGCTTAAAAGAAATGTGTTAGCCCCGCTATATTGATAATCCGTTCCTTGTTCGGCGTAGCGTGGCGGCGTTATAGAGGCCAATAATTGATAGGGATTATCTGGTGAACTTTCATCATAAAATCCATCGCCAACGCTCATTGAATAACGGTAATAACAACTTTCTTTATCGACATATTCTTCGGCACATTCAATGCCCGTTGCCATATCGAGCACATTGCGAATGCTCACCCCTTCAAATGCTGAGCCTTTTAATTCTGAAATATAATGATCTATTGATTTTGATACATCGATCTCTCCCCGGTCTTCAAGAATAGCAATAATTGAAGACGCATATACTTTGGCTACCGACCAGAATACCGGCTTTTCATAGGGCTCCTGACGAGGGTACGCTTCATAGGCAATCTTACCTTTATGAAGAATAACAACGGCCATGTTGGTGGTATAATCACTGCTCAGAAAATCTTCAAAAGCTATCGGTCCTTCTGGTGTTTCAATTTTAAATGCCGGGATTTCAGGATTGGTAGCATCATTGAGTGTTTTAACCTGCCCTTCCCTGTAAAGATTTACCGTTGGCATAAAACGGTGCAGGTTTTTATTATTCCAGGCCATATCCCGGCCATTTACCGTCCACCAGATATCATCTTTGCGAAGCCGCGCAATCTGATCACGTGTCTGCGAAACAGACGAGGCAGAACGGAATTCTTCGCTGATAACCGAAGGTTCGCTCTGGGCTTCATCCTGTTGTTTTTCTGCGCAACCCACCATAAAAAAGAGGCTAAGAAAAAATACTGAAACAGTAATAATAAATGATTTGTCAGACATGCTCTTTTGGACCCTCACTATGGAATTTATCTATATTTCGCATAATAAGGCAAACACGCAAAGTAAAATAATTATGATTATTTTAATTTATATTGTCTAATTTCTACCTTAATCTATAACTACAGTCATAAAATGCGCTCAATATAGGACCCGTTATAAATTTATGAATAAAATAGTCTTTTTCACATTATCGATATTTTTGACGTTAGGGATTAACAGTTATGCCTTTCAACAAGAAGACGTGCCATCGCCAAACCCAAAAGCGGAAATGGTTGAGTTTTCCACCCCTCCTTCTGTCATAAAGGGTGAGGCACGAGAAAAAATCATTACAAAAATTGAAGATAATCTGAATAATATCAGATCAATGAAGGCTATTTTTATCCAGCGCGGCCCAGAGGGTAATGTGGACGAAGGAACAATATTCCTTGAGCGTCCGGGTAAAATTAGATTTGAATATGATAATGATAATCCCATATTAGTGGTCAGTAATGGCGACATGCTTTCCTTTATTGATTATGAAATAAAACAGGTCAGCCGCTGGCCGGTCGATAAGACCCCGCTTAGTGTTCTGGTCGATGATCATATTGATCTTCGTGACAAAGACATTGAAATCCCAGAAATTATCCGTTTTGCCGGCCTTATAAAAATATCGGTTCTTCAACCTGATAATAAAGATCAGGGACACATCACGCTGATCTTTGAAGAGAGCACTATGGAGCTAAAATCATGGGAAGTGATTGACGTACAGGGCTATACCACCCGCATCGCACTGCTAAATCCTGAATATAATATCATCGTTGATGAGGATCAATTTACCTTTGACGACCCAAGGCCCAATAGAAGACGCGGTCCACGGCGTTAGATATAATATCTTCTCTCTTAAATTAAATATATTAAATATTTTTCTCCTAGCCCTTGTAAAAACCACTTTAATCACCATATAATGGGTATGGATTAGGATAATAAGAATTTTCTGACCTTCCTCTGAAATATATTATTCTAATTTTATGGACCAAAAGGTTTTTCCTTTTTCCCCTCCCTTTTGCTCCATCAAACTGAACTTTGACCCGGCCAGGACACTGGCCGGGTTTTTTATTTATCATTAGGCTTGTAGATCAGCTTCATTGGCAGTAATTTGCCAGTGCAAGGAATAAATATGACAGATAACGATACATCCACAGAAGACGACTTTGAAGATTTCGATGTAGGTAAAGAATATCCTACCCTTATGATGGTTGCTCGTTTTGCAAGTCTCATAAAGTCCACGAACTGGTTTCATCATATTGGCGAGGCTTTAAATGCTGGCACCATAAAAACCGCCCGCAGTTATCTTGATGCGCTCGGTTTTCCGGAAGGCTATCCCGCTGAAGTACCTGACTGGCAGGACGCTATAAGCTGTCTGGAAACCAACGACTGGAACAGCCCGTCCTGGGAAGCGGAAGAACAGCTCGCCGCATCACTAATCACGGATACGCTCGAATTCATAGAAGAAGACGTGCTGGAAGTCGCCTTGACCAACATTACCAGTCAAGCCTCTGATCATATAACAAATGCTGTAGAAGAAGCCTCCATCAGGTGGGGCGTTGATGACGAAGAGCTTCTACGGGCCGCCATTGGTCAGGCGGTGCAGACATGTTATCAGGCGGCGCTCGTTATTGCCTCAGGCGAAGAGGACGAGCATCCTTTTGCCCTTAAATTCAAGCTTTATGAAAGTGGTCACTGGCCGCTTGGTATTGCTGGCAACACACTTAATATATTTTAAAAATAATCAGGGTAAAACTATGACAAAAATCCGCCTCATCACGTGGAATATAAATTCAGTACGCGCAAGGTTAAATATTATTGATCATCTATTGGCTGAATATAAACCTGATATATTATGTCTTCAGGAAACCAAAGTGCAGGATCATATGTTCCCCAAAGACGTGTTTGATAAACACGGGCTTACCCATCATGCACTCGCTGGACAAAAAAGTTATCACGGGGTAGCGACTTTGAGTAAATTACCGCTAGCGAGCAGTGAGCGCATTAACTGGTGTGATAAGGGGGATGCGCGTCATGTGGGAACTGAATTTGAAAATGGTCTTAAACTGCATAATTTTTATGTCCCGGCCGGTAGCGATGTGCCAGATGTGGCGCTAAATGATAAATTTGCTCATAAAATGGATTTCCTGTCTGAAATGACAAACTGGTCCCATGAACTTCCCGAGGACGGCAAACATATCATCGTTGGTGACCTTAACATTGCGCCGCTTGAAAGCGATGTCTGGTCCCATAAGCAGCTGATCAAAGTGGTAAGCCATACCCCCGGTGAATGCGAGGCATTAAATTCGGTGCAGGAAGCCCATAACTGGTTTGACGTTATGCGTCACTTCGTACCGGAGCCGGAGCAGCTCTACAGCTGGTGGTCATACCGCTCAAAAAATTGGCGCGTCTCAAATAAAGGAAGACGGCTTGATCATGTCTGGTGCAGCCAGTCTTTAAAAGACAAAATGAAATCTATGAAAGTCCTTGAAGATGCTCGTGGTTGGGAAAAACCGTCTGATCATGCGCCGGTTATGGTTGATATTGAACTTTAGGTTATTTATTCTTTTCAAGAATTCCCGTAGCGACATCAACCACGTCTTTGGTAAAATTCATCATTTTCTGTCCGCCGTCAACGGGCAGGACGGCGCCATTGATAGACGCTGAATTAATCAAATGAAGCACTGAATTTGCAATATCATTCACATTTATCGGTGCCCCAACAAAATTCAAATGACTGGCCAGTTCAAAATTTTCATCACTTTGGCTTTCGCTAATTAATGTAAGCCCCGGCGCGATGCCATTGACGCGCACTTTCGGACTAAGGGCCTGCGCCATCATTTCTGTTGCACCGAAAAGACCATGTTTACTTAGCGTATAGCTAAAGAAATCAGCATTGAGCGAAAATACTTTGCTATCAAGGATATTGACCACGCTGCCCCGTTCACTGTTTTCAAGCATTTTATCAAGCCCGCGCGCTAGCTGCATTGGGCTGCGCAGATTGATATTCATGTGTGCTGCAAAAGACTGTTCGTTAAAATCTGTCGCCTGATCAGCGGAAAATAATGAAGCATTATTGATGATATGCTTTAGCGGGTTATCGACGCAGGCAAGCCCGGCAATCATATCCTCGACCTGCTGATAATCGGAAAGGTCACACATGATGCTCTCGCCCTGTCCATCAAGACCAGCCAGAGTTTCGTTCGCTTCAATTTCGCTATCATGGTGATGAAGATATATATAAAAGCCCGCCTGACTAAGCCGCTCGGCAATTTTCCTGCCAATGCGGTTATTTCCTGCAGTAACGAGTACGCCGTCGGTCATCTTAGGTCCTTATAAATCGTTTATGGACATGTCGGCACGTTTCCACCACGGAATTTCCGGCCCGTCATAATGATCCACTGAAATAGCCTTTTCAGGATCGCCGTGAAAAATGACCGTATTGGTCGGTGTTTCTTCAATTTCCACCCTATTACAGCGCATATCAATGTCGTCACGTTCTAAAAAGGCATTTATTTTTGCATAAAAACAAGCGGCGAGAATTTCTGTCGTCGGATCACCCGGCGTGATCAACGTATGTTTTAAATTTTCCGGCTCGTTTTCTTTGAAATAATCAAGTAGAGGATCAAGATTGCTAAGCTGCATACTATGATCAACCGCTTCATCAATCCAGTTATGCCAAGTACTTTTTAAAGCTTTAAAACCATTGCTCATATTCCAGCTACCATCAAGGCGGTCTTCACCTTCGCTTGCCAGATAAACTTTAACATATTCATTATGGCCATGCGGAACGAAGCACTTACTGTTTTTAAGATTAAACAGTCGGTGGCTCATGCAGTAGCGCCGTGTAAAACAAATTTCAAACATCATGCTGCGTTAGATATAGGAGGACGTAACAAGAGTCTAGCTAATTCCCATGCTGTAGCCGCCGGATTCCGTCAGAATGATCTTGGCATTTGACGGTTCCATTTCAATTTTCTGACGCAGGCGATAAATATGAGTTTCTAAGGTATGGGTTGTCACATTGGAATTATAACCCCAAACCTCGTTGAGCATTTTTTCTCTTGAGATTGTTGCCCCTTCAGCACGCTTTAAATATTTTAAAATAGCTGTTTCTTTTTCAGTAAGTCTGATTTTTTCTTCAGTCTCAACATTCGTGAGAATTTTTTCGCCCGGCTTGAACATATAATGACCGATAGGATAGCTGGCATCTTCACTGATCAGATGCTGACGAAGATGAGCCCGTATTCGCGCCAGCAAAATACCAAACTTAAAGGGCTTGGTAACATAATCATTGGCGCCCGCATCAAGGCCAAGGATAGTATCTGCCTCGGATGAGTTAGCCGTTAGCATGACAATTGGCGTGCTGACCCCGGAACGGCGCATCATCCGGCACACTTCACGACCATCAATATCCGGAAGGCCCACATCAAGCACTATAAGTTCAAAATCCTGTTCTTTGACGGCGTCTAGTGCGCTTTTTCCTGTTCCGCATTGCTCAGATTTAAATTCTTCGTGAAAGGATAGCTGCAGAGCAAGATTTTCCCTTAATTCTTCATCATCATCAACGAGCAATATATTATATGTGTGCGTCATGCGTCTTTCTCTGTTTAAATTCTCGGTTTCTTATTATATAAGTCGTATAACGATATTCAAAATAAATAAAGGCAATAAGGCTCGTGGTGGATAACAATTCCGTGATTAATCAAAAACTTATCTCCGTTGAGAGGGCGGCGTCCGATTTGCGCAGGGGCGGCATGGTGCTGATCACGGACAGCGATCAATCATTACTTGTTACCTCCGCTGAACTCATTATTGATCAGCGCCTTGATGAATTTAAGAAAGTATCAAGCTCTGAGCCGCTGGTTGGCCTTACCTATAACCGGGCTAATATTCTTAAAATATCTCCGCGTAGTGGCGATGTTGCCTTGGTCAAGATCAGTGATTACATGGATAGCGCTGTTATCGCATCGATGGCTGATCCAGCCGATGATCTGATAAATATAATGCAGGGCCCGTTCCAAGTTGCTGATGTCATGACGTCAAATATACACTGTGCCGGGATTAACTTGTGCAAAATTGCCAAATTACTGCCCGCGGCCATATTTTCAGAGGCCCCGGCTAATGCTTGCGATTGGGCGGATAAAAATAATATTCTTTGCGTTAGCGCAAATGACATTCTTGGCCACACCTTAAATGAGGCATTATCACTGGAAATCATCACATCGGCAAAAGTCCCGCTTGAAGGGGCGGAAGAGGCAACAATGATCGCCTTTAGGCCCGCCGACGGCGGAACGGAACATTTTGCCATCATTGTCGGTGACCCCGCGCGGGACAAGCCGGTCCTTACCCGCATTCATTCTGAATGCTTTACCGGTGATCTGCTTGGATCGCTTAAATGCGACTGCGGTGATCAAATGCGCGGCGCGATAAAATATATGGCTGAAGAGGGCGGCGGCATCTTGCTTTACCTTGCCCAGGAAGGGCGCGGCATAGGACTTATTAACAAACTTCGCGCCTATCATCTACAGGATCAAGGTTTTGATACCATTGATGCCAATGAAAGGCTTGGCTTTCTTGCTGACGAAAGAATATTTGAACCGGCAGCGCAAATGCTCAAGAAAATGGGTTATCAACAAGTAAGACTACTTACCAATAACCCCGACAAAGTAGAAGGCCTTAAAAGTTGTGCCATCAATGTTACAGAGCGGGTAGAGCACAAATTTCCATCAAATAACCATAACGAACTTTATCTGAAAACTAAAAAGAAGCGTTCAGGTCATTTGCTGTGATTTATTTAAGACCAAGTAATAAAAAACCTATCGCAGAGAGTATAAAGCCAACTTTCTGATTGAGACTGAGCCGTTCGCCAAAAAACAAATATGAAATAACCAGCAGGAACAACATATCCAGTGAAAATATGGTAACCACGACGCTGGCCGGTCCGCTCTCTAAGGCTGTTATGTAAAAAAATAGCCCGACATAAGATGCAATCCCGGTAGCAAGACCCATTAAGGCAACTTTTTTAGCGGGCGCCTTTTCGGAAAGTTGGTTCTTTTTGTTTTTTATTATTCCAAGTGCAAAAATGATAGTGCAGATAAAATAGGCTAGGGCCATAACGAGCATGCTATCTATACCAATTTCGTTGACGATCTTGAGACCACCATTTCGAAAGGCCAGCAAAACCATGCTGGCGACCATAATGAAGAACCATATGCTGCTAACCGCTTTTTTGGCTTTGCCAATTTTTAAATTCACCACAAGCATCGCCAGCAGAAAGAAAAGGATGCCAATAATTTCTGTGAGTATAAGAGGTTCACGGTAATAAACAGCCGATAGCAATATAACAATAATGATATTTGCTTTTGCAAAAGCGGATGTTAGTCCGGCCGGCCCGTGCCGCAGCCCGCGCGAAAAAAAATAATTCCCCCCCGCAGCCCCAAGCCCGATAAGCAAGCCACTAATATAATATTCGGCACCGCCAAATTGCGGGACAGCATCATAACCATCTATGAAAAAGCAAACAGCCCCTGAGCCATAAAGCGCGGTAAAAAAGATACTGTCATCGCCGTGAATATGAGCGAGCCATTTAAAGAACACCGCGCCGATGCCAAACATCAGCGCCCCCATCAATGCCTGAAATATATAAAGCTCCAACTCTGGCTATTCCGCTATATGACGTGTTGAGGATGAGAAATCATCAAAGTCCTCTTGCCAGTCCGACTTCTTATTGGTCTGCCTAACCTCAACGGCAGTGACTTTATATTCCGGGCAATCTGTCGCCCAGTCGCTATTATCAGTGGTTATAATATTAGCCCCCGATTCCGGCATATGAAAGGTAGTATAAACCACGCCCGGCTGCATATTTTCAGTAATATTCGCCTCAAGCACGGTTTCCCCCATCCGGCTTTGGATCAGTACCATATCACCATTTACGATACCTCTGTTTTCCGCGTCGTGCGGATGAATATCGAGAATATCTTTACTATGCCAAACATTATTCTTGGTCCGTCTGGTCTGTGCTCCCACATTATACTGGCTTAGAATTCTACCTGTGGTCAGGATCAGTGGGAACTTGCGGGTTGTTCGTTCGGTGGTTGGTACATATTCTGTGATAATAAAGTTGCCTTTACCGCGCACAAACCTATCAATATGCATTATAGGTGTGCCTTCAGGGGCTTTTTCATTACAAGGCCATTGAACGGACCCTCTTTCATCGATCATATCAAAGCTGACATTGGTGAAGGTTGGCGTCAGAAGGGCAATTTCATCCATGATTTCAGATGCGTTATTGTATGAAAGATCATAGCCCATGGCCCGGCCAAGTCGGCAAGAAACTTCCCATTCATCCATACCTGTCATAGGCTCCATCGTTTTACGAACACGACTTATACGTCGTTCAGCATTTGTAAACGTGCCATTTTTTTCAAGAAATGATGTTCCCGGAAAAAACACATGGGCAAAGCGCGCTGTTTCATTAAGGAATAAATCCTGAACAATAAGACATTCAAGATTGTTGAGCGCCGCTTCAACATGATGGGTATTCGGGTCCGATTGTGCTACATCCTCGCCCTGAACGAACATGGCTTTATATTTGCCTTCGACGGCAGCATCAAACATATTGGGAATGCGGTAGCCCGGTTCAGGATCAAGGGTTACGCCCCAAACTTTTTCAAATTCCGACCGTACTACATCATCCGTTACGGCACGATATCCAGGAAGTTCATGAGGGAACGAGCCCATATCACAGGACCCCTGAACATTATTTTGACCCCTTAGAGGATTAACGCCTACGCCAGAAGCGCCAATATTACCAGTTGCCATGGCCAGATTAGCCATACCGATCACCATGGTGGAGCCTTGGGAATGTTCAGTTACACCAAGGCCGTAATATATCGCTGAATTGCCGCCAGTGGCATAAAGTCGTGCGGCAGCTCTAATGTCCTCAGCCGGAACACCTGTATGCTGTTCAGCGGTTTCAGGACTGTTAATCGGATCCTTGATAAAGTTGGCCCAGTCATTAAAAGCCTCTTGCTCGCAGCGTTCATCAATATAATCCTGATCCATCAAGCCTTCGGTTATTACAACATGGGCAATGGCATTAATCATCGACACATTGGTTCCCGGAAGCAGCGGCAGATGATAATCTGCTTTTATGTGTGGTGATTTGACAAGACCTGTTTTTCTAGGGTCGATGACAATGAGTTTTGCACCTTCGCGAAGTCGTCTTTTCATTTGACTGGCGAATACCGGATGGGCGTCGGTCGGGTTGGCACCGATCACCATCATTACATCCGTATCCATCACACTGTCAAAGGTTTGCGTTCCTGCCGATGTGCCGAGTGTTTGCCCTAAACCGTATCCGGTCGGTGAATGACAAACCCGGGCGCAGGTATCAACATTATTATTTTGAAACGCGGCGCGGATCAGTTTCTGAACCACGAAAACCTCTTCGTTAGTGCAGCGTGATGATGTAATACCACCGATAGATTTCTTGCCGTGTTTTTCCTGAATGTCCATTAGACGCTTGGCGGCAAAGTCGATCGCTTCGTCCCAGCCAACTTTCTTCCAGGCATCCTTAATATCATCCCTGATCATTGGGCTTAAAATGCGGTCTTCATGTATGGCATAATCCCAAGCAAAGCGCCCTTTAACGCATGAATGACCATGGTTGGCCATGCCGTCTTTCCACGGCATCATCCGGACAACTTCATCATTTTTTAGTTCCGCTTTAAATCCGCAGCCGACACCGCAGTAAGCGCAGGTCGTAACGACACTGTGGTCCGGTTTCCCAATTTCTGCGGTTCGTTTTTCAAATAAACTATCCGTCGGGCAGGCCTGAACACAGGCACCGCATGATACACAGTCAGATGCGAGGAATGTCTGGTCAGCACCCGCTGATATTTTGCTGTCAAATCCGCGTCCGTCCACGGTCAATGCAAAGGTTCCCTGCACTTCTTCACAGGCACGAACGCAGCGTGAGCATAAAATACATTTGGCAGGATCAAAACTGAAATAAGGATTGCTGTCATCAATGATTGATTTTAAGTGATTATGACCTTCTTTTCCGTAGCGGTTTTCTTTAAGACCGACAAGCTTTGCCATATCATGCAGTGGGCTATCATCATCCGGATGGTCGGATATATAAAGTTCCATAATGCCGCGGCGAATTTTTGTAAGCCGATCAGAAGTTGTCTTGACCTCCATATCCTGTGCCGCTGGTGTTGTGCAAGAGGCGGGCGTTCCGCGAACCCCGTCAATTTCCACCAGACAAAGTCGGCAGGAACCATATTCTTTCATACAGTCACTAGCGCACAGGCTTGGTATTTCAACATCAATCTCGCGCGCAGCCCGCATCACTGATGTGCCTTCGGGAACAGAAACCTTATTGCCATCAATAGATAACTCAACAGTTTTCTCTGATTTCTTCTCAGGGGTTCCGTAATCTTTTTCTATAATCAACGTCATATTATTTCTCAAAATCTACTTTTCAAAATCTTCTGGCCAATTTTTCAGCGCACTTTTCACCGGAATTGGCGTCATGCCACCCATGGCACAAAGCGATGATGTATCCATCAATTCGCATAATTCTTCTGTCAGTTCAAAATTGCCCGCTTCTATCAGTTCCGCGCCTCTAGTTGATCCAATGCGGCACGGTGTACATTTTCCGCAGGACTCGATGGCACAAAAATCAAAAGCAAACTTTGCCTGATCCTTCATATTGGCCGTCTCGTCAAAAACAACAATGCCGCCGTGGCCGAGCACCGCGCCAACTTCCGAGAAAGCCTCATAATCAAGAGGCAGATCAAAGCTCCGTTCAGCTAAATAAGCGCCAAGTGGTCCGCCGACCTGTACGGCTTTAATCTCATTTCCCGAATATGTCCCTTGACCATATTCACTAATCAATTCACCAAGCGTGATACCAAATGCTTTTTCAACAAGGCCGCCACACTTGATGTTTCCGGTCAGTTGAAAGGCTATTGTACCACGAGAACGTCCAATTCCGAAATCTTTGTAATATTCGCCGCCTTTATCCATGATAATCGGCACACTGGCAAGCGAGAGAACATTATTGATAATAGTTGGCTTTCCAAATAAACCCACATGGGCAGGAAGCGGCGGCTTAGCACGGATCATGCCGCGCTTTCCTTCTAAGCT
>JABJKT010000201.1 GCA_018660225.1 Kordiimonadaceae bacterium | reverse complement strand
GGTGATGCGCGATAATGTGGTGCCTAATGTGCCAATCATTGCCAATACATTTTTTCCGCCAAATCAACCAACAGCAAAAAGATGTTATGATTTTGGTAAAATGGTTGGTAGAGCCATTCGCGCGTGGGATTCTGAATTAAAAGTTGCCGTTATTGGTTCCGGTGGTATGAGCCATTTTGTCATTGATGAAGATCTTGATCAGATATTTATCAAAGCGCTCGCCGCACGTGATGCGGATACGCTCACTTCTCTTGAGGAAGGGCATTTTCAAACCGGCACCTCTGAACTTAAAAACTGGATTTCAGCGGCCGGTGTGTTATTTGATACTGATCTTAAAGGTGAAGTAATTGATTATGTGCCGTGTTATCGTTCAGAGGCAGGAACAGGTACCGCAAATGGTTTCGTCTACTGGCGATAAAAAAAATATCAGGAGATAAAAAAATGGATCAGGCCGTAGAACGCGCTTCCAAACTAGATACTGCAACAATTAGTGATGCACTCGATAAGCTAGGCATCAAAGGACAATGCCTTGGCATTAAACCGAGAAGTCATGATTTCAGAATGACGGGACGTGCTTATACAATTCTTTATGGACCCGCTGATGTGGAGCCGGGAACTGTCGGTGATTATATTGATGATATTGAGCCCGGCACGGTTATGGTACTTGATAATGGTGGACGCGAAGACGCGACCGTTTGGGGCGATATATTAACGTATCTTGCCGATAAAAATGGCGTTGCGGGAACCGTTATTGATGGCGCTTGCCGCGACGTTCATATGTGCTTGAAACTTGGCTACCCTATTTATAGTCGTAGTTATTCCATGCGCACGGGTAAAGACCGCATACAGGTCGATGCAACCAATGTTCCGGTTAATATCGGCAATGCCAAAGTCCATCCCGGCGATTTAATGCGCGGCGACAGTGACGGTGTTATCGTTATTCCAAAAGAACATGAAGAAAAAGTCCTTGACGCTGCCGAAGCAATCGAAGTCGCTGAAAATAAAATCCGTGCCGCGCTAGAAAGCGGTATGCGCCTTGATGAAGCCCGTGTGGTAAATAAATATCACAGCCTTCAAACCCGGGAGGAATAATCATGCGCCCTGATCCTGAACTGGTTAAAAAACTTGCCGAATTTGGCACCGCTACAATTCACGAAGCTGCCGGGCAAATTGGTGCGCTTCCCGGTCGCATTAAACCGATATCCCAGACTATGAAATTATCCGGTGTGGTTTATCCGCTTCATTGCTTAGCCCGCAGTAATATAAACCTCCATGAAGCCATTTATAAGGCGCAGCCCGGCGATATACTCGTTGCAAGCGTTGAAGATTTGGGCGAGGCGGGTTTTTGGGGCGATATTTTAACCGCTGCCGCACAGGAAAAAGGCCTTAAAGGACTTGTAATTGATGGCTGTGTACGTGATGCTGATGATATTGATGCGCTTGGCTTTGCTGTTTTTTCAAGCGGGCTAAATATTCTGGGAACGGGCAAAAAGCGCGGCGGAACAGTGGGGCAGAGCATTGTTATTGGCGATGTTGAAATAAATGCCGGTGATGTTATTGTTGGCGACCGTGACGGTCTTGTTGTGATCCCGGCTGACCGACTTGAGGAGGTAATTGAGGCCTCCCAAGCACGTGAAGATAAAGAACAGGATGTCAGAAACCGGCTTAAGGCAGGCGAGACAAGTTTAAATATATATAAATTTCCCTAAAATGATAAAATGAGTCTAGAGGGTAAGTTAAGGGTAAATAATGACTGATGTTGATGTAAGAGAGCTGCGTAATTGTTTCGGTAAATTTGCCACTGGAATAACCGTTATTACGGCGATTGCCCCTGATGGAAGCAAGCTCGGCCTTACGGTAAATTCGTTCAGTTCATTAAGCCTTGATCCGCCAATGATTTTATGGAGCCTTGATAAAAAATCCAAAAGCATGGATGCGCTCTGCGCGGCGTCCCATTTTGCGGTCAATGTTCTGGCATCCGACCAGATGGACCTATCCAATAATTTTGCCCGTACTAGCGATGAAAAATTTGACGATATAGAACTCACCACAAGTGAATTTGGCCTTCCTTTACTGGCGGGGACCGTCGCCCACCTTGAATGTAGTAATATTAATCAAATTGAAGGTGGCGATCATATTATTTTCATTGGTAAGGTGGAAAATTTTGATATGGGCCATAAAAAGCCGCTGCTTTATACTAACGGACAATATACCGTTGCCGCCCGTCACCCCGGTACCAAGCTCGCGGAGCCCGTTGAAGAAGACCGCTCATCCAGTGATGAATTTATTATCCCGTTGCTGCTCAGAAGCTACTGGGAAATATCAGAACCGTTTTATAAAGAAATTCAGGACGAAGGCATCCCGGCCTCTCATGCCCGTATTTTAGTGCATCTTAGCCATTCCCCGGCGCTGACAACACGTGAACTTGGCACTGCCGTCCGTGTTGATATGGCCACTGTTGCCATGTCCGTAAACTGGCTCTGTGACAATGGTCACCTCAACAGGGTCGAAGACGATAAACTGGTTATATCCGAAGAAGGCCTTAGCCACCTGAATAAAGTACAAAGCAGAGCGGAACGCTTTGAAAAAGAAATCCTCGACGGCTATAGCGACGAAGACGTCAATATGCTCAAATCAATCCTTAGAAAACTTATCTACAGGGCCGATGTATAACTAATTGAAAATAAAAGATAAAATTTCAATTTGCTCCATTTACCCTGACCCATTGATCCAATTATGATCCAATCCGGAGCCCTTATTGGGCGGAGGCAAGGGTGACTGCCCGCCCGAGCTAATGCGAGGTGGGGGGAAGCGCGCGAGCGCGGGGGGCGAGCCCCCCATTAAAATAATAACCTTAGTGCTCGGAGGGTCAATTTCCGCAGAGCGGGAAATTTAATACGGGGACAGTTAATGCGGGGACAGTTTACTAATATAGCGATATAAGTATTGTGTCCCCCGATATCGGAAATTTGGGTATCGCATCGGGGACAGTCTACTTAATATAGCGATATAAGTAAACTGTCCCCGATATCAGGTATTGTAACTTGTGACATTTATCTTATTCCTTTACATATGCAAATGGGTTAATAGCCAAAATGCTTAAAATTCGTGATTGGTAAACTCATTGAGAAAATACAGCTTCACTCGCCGTGCGATCAGTCTCTGGTTCTTCAAGCACCCCGCATCTTGCACTAATGACTTCAGAAATTTCATTATAAGCATCTATAGCTTTTTCATCTCCGGCCATTATTTCCAAATAATAGTCATAAACTCTAATGGCAATTTGGTAATTACATTGGCTATATAAATATTGAGTTACGCAGGTCTCTTTCACCTTTTGCAGGCACAAGCCCAAATTTTTAGTATTTAACTCGTCAATACACAGCCTGATCTCGTCATTTATATTAATATCAGAGTCATCCGCGACAGCGGGATTAAGTAATAAAATACTACCTAAAAGAATTAATACGCACTTTATGTTGTAAATCCGGGTAAAAATCTTCATTTGTTTTCTCTCGCTCAATATTTATTCGTTTTTCTGTCGCCGCCACGTTGTTTTGGCGTGGTTCGTTGTGCGGTCATTTCCTCTATTTCCTATTTCCTATTTCCTAATTCCAAAAGACAACATTCTATAATGCGACGCTTTAATCTCATCTCTTTCAACACCAATGCCTTCCGCGTAAATATGGGCTAACAGTGCTTGTGCTTCTCTGTATCCAGGATGTCCATTTCTTGGTAACGATTTAATTGTTCCGTAACTCTGACCGTCTACAGCCGGCATATAAACCATTTTTACACCTTCATTGGGCTTAGCCGCTTTCTCCAGCCATTTAATAGTTGCTTCCATATCCTTCGCTTCGTAGGCAGACAGACCAACTTCATACTGCGCCTTCCTGTTTCCGTGTTCGGCGAGGCACAGATTATAGCCAACAGTTCCCACTAACGCGCTACATTTCTGTAGACTGTTAGCACACCCGGAAACACTCGTGGATAACCCCACAAGCATCATCAAAAATATTATTTTCCGGGCCATTCTGTTCATTCTGCTTTTTGTTCTCCGCTTGCTTTTGCTTCACCGCCAAGCTCCATCAAGCAGCTGATATTACCAATATACATCTGGTTTTGAACAAATTCAGTAGTCGCCAATGTCATAAAGTCCCCCTGTGTACGGAATGATGATGAGTATGATTTATATTATGGTGCTCGTCAAGGAGGCGTGGAAATTACGGAAATTACGGTGACAGTGTAATTAAGAATTTCCCGCTCTGCGGAAATAGGGGTTCTGAGCACTTAGGTTATTAATTTGATGGGGGGCTCGCCCCCCGCGCTCGCGCGCTTCCCCCCACCTCGAAAAGTCTCGGGCGGGCGGTCGCCCTTGCCTTCGCCTTACGGCTTCGGATTGGATCATAATTATTCATTGAGTTTAATCAATTTACTGGGTCAGCACCTGCAATCTTTTATAAGATTGCGGCTGATCCGATGCGACATTGATAATCATGTCCGGCATGATCGGGGAGCGGTTAAATAGATGACCGTCTGTAGCGTCTGAAATAGCACAAACCAGCGCTGAAGCCGCACATCCCATTAATGGCTCGCCAATACCCTTGGCACCGACCGGGTTTTGCGGGTCCGGCTTATCGACGGCCTGTGTGGTCATATCTGACGGCACATCAAGGATTGATGGTGGTTTTGACTGATAAAAACCAACATTGGCAGGAAGACCATTTTGTGGGTCATAAACGGCCTTTTCCATTGAAGCCATGCCAAATCCCATGACGGCACCGCCCTTGATTTGTTGATCAAGTCCCTGCGGATGAAGCACGGTTCCGCAATCGGCGGTTCCCACATAATCAAGAATTTCATGTTGTCCTGTTTCCAGGTCAAGCTCGATCATTATAAAGCCAGTGGCAAGGGCTGGTACTGCTCCGTGAAGTTCCAATTTATCTTTTGCAACACCAACAAGTCCGCCGCCCATAATGCCGGTAACAGCTTCTTTGGTAAGCGGGAATATATCTTCCGGTGCTTCATGACCGTCGTATTTCCCACCTAGCTCAATAGCTCTCGCACCCAACTGCGCAAAAGTCATCATTTTGCTCGGGTCTGCTGTTGCAAAGACTGTATTATCCGCCAGCTCATAATCTTCGGCAGCGCCGCCAAGGTCCATTGCGGCAATTTCCTGAATTTTCTGCTTGGCGTCTATAGCGGCTACGTAATTGGTTCTGGTGGTGGTAAAGGATGTGTTACTGCCAAACTGGCCAAGGACCCACGGCAAGTTCCTGCGGCTGTCACCACATTCAACCACACAATTTTCCCAGGTCGCACCAAGCACTTCAGCGGCGACACGCGGCGTTGTGGCATATGAATATGTGCCGAGATTTCCCACCCCTGAATGAATATGAAGTTTGCCGTCCGGTTTTATCTGAAGCAGCCCGTCAAATCCACTTGAACCGGCTGTATGATAGGCTTGCCCCACGCCGATACCGATCACTTTTGATCCATTTCGCTC
>JABJKT010000200.1 GCA_018660225.1 Kordiimonadaceae bacterium | reverse complement strand
TAGGGAATATATTCCTCCGCGAGCTTCTGATTTTATACCCATAAAATTAATGTCAGGTATTACACCGATTATTTCATATTCATTTTGAATTAATTCATCGCTGCGAGAATTGCCACTGTCATGTTGTACTATTTTACCAATAGCATCGCTAGGTGTTAGGAATCCTAATTCATTTGAAGTGGTTTGATTGACGATAATTGGCAATGGAAGTTCACTACTAGCTACACGTTCATCATTTCTATCAAGGGAAAAATCGCGACCAGCTAGTAAGTCAACTTCGTATGTTTTTAAATAATCATACCCAAAGCTATAAATATATATATTTGTTTCCATACCTGTTTCCAGGTTTCTAATAGGGCTGGCTCTAAAAATATATGTTCTGGGTAACATTACATTGGATTTGGTGAAGCTTTCTATGTTAGGATTTTTTCTAAATTCTTCAAATAATGCAGTTTCTTTCTCTTTTACGAGATTATTATTTGATACGGTTAAATATAGCAGTTTTTCATCGTTGAATTTTAAGTCAAAATTTTGTGCATATTTTAACTGGCTATAGACAACGGCCATAGCAACAAATAATGAAATGGAAATGGCAAACTGTGTAACGACCAGAAATCTTCTAAATCGATTGGTATTTTTGTCGTCCGTAGATTTGTTCGATCTAAGGACGTTTGCCGGTCTATATCCGGATAATATAAATGCGGGATAAAGCCCTGCAAAAATACCAACAATAATTCCAAATAAGGCAATGATAATAATATCTTGTGTTAAAAATTCTAACTGAATTTCTTTGCCAGTAATTAGATTATAATATGGTAATGTTATTTCAGTTATTACCAGTGCAAGAAACAGTCCTATCATGGTGAGTACAATAGATTCACCGAGGAATTGAATAACCAATCTGTTTTTGCTAGCACCAACAATTTTTCTTAATCCCACTTCTTTAGCGCGTCTAGTGGCACGGGCGGTACTAAGATTGACGAAGTTGAAGCTGGCGATGAGCAAAATCAGAAGGGCAACAAAAGAGAAGATGATAAGGCTATCTTTATTGCCATGTGGGCGCATGTCTTGAGTGCCCGGGTCATTTAAATGAAGGTCCTTAAGTGGAACGGCATTAAAACCTATCGTATTGGTAATATCACCTTCAGCCATTCTGCCATTTCGGGCGGCATTCCTGTTGATGAAATTTGTCATTTCCGCATTTATTGCATCAATATCTGATCCGTCTTTTAGGCTAAAATATAATTGTGGTACCCATGTGGTCCAGCTATCCCAAATGTCTGGCCTAACGATATACTTCCTGTCAAATAACATAATGAAATCCATTTCGAAAATGCTGTTATCGGGAATATCTTCGATAACTGCGGCAACTTTATAATCAACATTCAAACCGCCAAACCCGCGAATTTGTGTTGTAATGGTTTCGCCGATAGGATCATTATCCCCAAAGTATTTTTGGGCCATTGTTTTTGTTAAAATGATATTTGAATTTTGATCCAGAGCCGTTTCAATATCGCCGTGAATGACATCAAAATTGAAAACATCAGTAAATTCCTGATCGACCAAATACACTCTTTCTCTATATGTTTGCCCAGCATAATTAAGCACCGCATCTTGCCCGATTGAGTGTGCAGCATTTTCAATTTCAGGAAAATCTTTAACGAGATACGACTTAACAATAGGGGGAAGGCGACTGCTTTTAACGGGCGTTGTTCCCGGAAGGCTAATGGTATAATGCATTCGATATATATTATCCGCATTTTTCCAGAAGCTGTCGTAACTAGTCTCATACCGCACATAGAGCGCGATCAGCATCACCGCCGCCAATCCTATAGCAAGACCCATAATGTTAATAATTGAAAAGAGCTTATGACGAATGATATTTCGCCAGGCGCTTGTTATGTAGTTTGTGATCAGCATTTTACTTCCCCTTTATTCTATCTCGAGATCCTGGAACCGAAGGTGACGGTACTTCAAACAAGTTCAGGATGACGTTTGTTGCCGGTGCGATTGCTCTGGCTCATATTCGTGGTTGATAGTGGATGAGTGCTCTCCCGGGCGACCGATCCCTATTAACAAATGTAATTTCCTATGGTGATATAACGCAAAGAGTGTGCCAGATAATAAATTGATTGTTTTCAGTGACTTGGTGGATTAGGTCTGAGGTAATATAGCCGAAACTGTTCGATTTCGGACAGAAGTGTGCGATAATGAACGCAGAAAATTTACCATGAAAAAAACGAAAAAGTAATTCTGTCATACCCGGCTTGATCGGGTATCCATTTCTAAATGGATAGGTTTCGCGAGTTTCAAGATGGATCCCCGGGTCAAGCCCGAGGATGACGATTAAATGTTGTTTCACGAGATTCTGGCCTTCGCCAGAATGACGAAAGATGGGCTTAATAAAAGCTGTAGGGGTCGATGTCTACTTGGATTTTTACGCCGCGGGCGGTTCTTGTTTTTCCGGTCCAGTGGCTGAGTTGGTTTTGTAGATTTACGGATGCATCGGCCTTGATGAGGAAGCGGTAGCGGTAATTGCCGCGTAGGTATGATAGCGGAGCGGGGACGGGACCGAGCACTTTTATATCATTTCCGCGCGGGGCGGACCTTGAGAGTTCTTTTGATAGGTTTAGGACTTTATT
>JABJKT010000199.1 GCA_018660225.1 Kordiimonadaceae bacterium | reverse complement strand
GATGTTTTTGCCATTAACGCGCTTGTTACTTTGGACCGTGCCTTGGCCATTCAATCGGAAAAACAAGCCGAAAATATGTCATTAACGATCAGTGGTTTTAATGATGTTATATCGCTGGTAAATAATATTACTCCAATTATAGGAATATTATTTATATGCAGTTTGATCTGGATGTTAAAATCCCGTGTGATTGACCCGATCGGTAAAGTCGCCCATCTCACCAAGAGGTTGGCAGAAGGTGATTTATCAATTCATATTGATAAAGAGCTAATGGCGAGCGATGAAATTGGTGAAATGGCTAACGCTCTTTCGATATTTAAAAGAAATGCGATAGAACGAAATGAAGCTGAAAGCCGCCTTAGAAAGATACTTGAAATAACGCCTCAGGCCTTGATCACTGTTGATAAAAATTTCAATGTTCAGATGTTTAATAAGGGGGCCATGAATGTTTTTGGTTATATTGAAAAACAAGTTATCGGCAAATCAATGGAAATGTTGATACCGGAGCAGTACCGCGAGACGCATTATTCTCATATTGCAAATTATATGAATGTTAGTAGTCCAAGAAATCTTCTCATGGGTCAAAGAGGGGAAATATCGGGCCTTAAAAAAGATGGCAGCACTTTTCCAGCTATTGCTTCTATTGCTAAAATAGATCATGGCGGCGAAAGTATGTATCTGGTGGCACTGGTTGATATATCTAAACAAAAGAGAATTGAGCGAAAATTACAAAAAGCCTTAGACCAAACAGAAAAAGCCAATTTGGTGAAATCTGAATTTATGGCAAGTATGTCTCATGAACTCAGAACCCCCCTTAATTCAATCCTTGGTTTTTCAGAAGTAATGAAAGACGAGCATATGGGGCCACTTGGCAGTCAACAATATATTGGCTATGCAACAAATATTCATAATAGTGGTCGTCATCTGCTCGATATGGTCAATGATATTTTAGATATTGAACGGATTGAAACAGGAAATATCAAATTAAAAATAGAAGAAATTATTGTCCTTGAGATATTAGAAGAATGTCGACAACTCATAAGACAGAGAGCTGATGAAAAGGAAATCCGGTTAAATTTTGATGTCAGTGATGACGTTGAATCATTTTCGGCCGACAGGCGTTCAATAATTCAAATTCTTACAATTTTACTGGTTAATGCCATGAAATTCACCGAGCAGGGTGGATTTGTTAATCTTAAAATCACCACCGAAGATGGCAAATTTATTTTTAAAGTTTCCGATACGGGAATAGGTATTCCCAAAGAAAAAATAGACATGCTCACCAATCCTTTTGTTCGTCACGAATCTGATCCTCATAAAACTCAGGAAGGGGTGGGGCTAGGACTTGCTATTTCAAATTCACTGGTAAAATTACATTTCGGTGAAATGAAAATTGAAAGCACAGTCGGTGTAGGGACCGTTATAACGGTGATACTGCCCGATAACGACCAAAGACAGCTTCATCTAATCTAAGATATTATCAAAGTAAGGGAATTTTCGCGCTTACCGCACTGAAATGATCAATATCACTTTGATTATTAAACAGTGATGCACCGACGCGAATTTTTGTGCCGCCATGCTTATAGGTCAGTTTGATGTTTTCAGCGTCATAAAGCGCCTTAACCTTGGCCGGGTCCTTACCATGAAAGTAAGTGAGAAAGGATGATCTGTTGCCTTCTGGTGTATCGGTTTTAAGTCCAATATTAACCAGGTTTTCCCTCATCATATGGGCGAGTGGCACGGTGTGGGCTTCGATGTTGCCAACACCAATGCGCTCAATGTAATCAAGCGCTACCCCAACAACGGAAATAGCGCCGAAGGCCGGCGTGGCATAACCATATTTTGCCGCATCCGGATAAGACAGGAAATCCACCTGTTTCTCTGAATCGGTAACGGAAAACATGCCGCGTCTATCGGCCCTAATTAATTCCTGCAGCTCTTTGCGCACGTAAAAGAAAGCGGCACCATAACTGCTAAGAAGCCATTTATAAGTTCCACATCCCATAAAATCGATGCCGGCTTTTTTAACATTCATTTCAAGCATGCCGACTCCCTGAATGGCATCTACATAAATATAAGCACTATGACTATGGGCAAGGTCAGAAAGTGATTTCAAATCATGTTGAAGGCCATTTTCATGCGAAACCCATGAAACGGATAGGATGCGTGTTTTATCATCAACCAGTTTTTCAAAATCTTCTAGCCGGGTTCTGCCGTTTTCGTCGCGTTTGACAATTCTGACCTCTACGCCTTTTGTTTTGGCATAGTGGTCATACAGAACGAAAGAGGCATTATATTGAAGGTCATCGGTAACCACATTGTCTCCGGCTTTTAAATCCAAATTGCCGGCAACTATATTTTCTGCTTCGGTTGTGGCGTGGATAAGGCCAATTTCACCGTGTTCAGCGCCAATTAAATTAGCAAACTTTGCTCTAACCTGCCTTCCTTCAGCGAGGAACGGGCCAATACCATCAGCCGGGTTTGCCCGGTCCTGGTAAAACTTTACCCCTGCTTCAACCACCTGATTAGGCGAGACGGCATGATAAGCGGTGTTTAGGAAATTGGTGGTTTTAAGCAGTGGAAAATCAGCTCGGATACCAAGCGGGTCATCGGCGCTAGTGGTGGCTGCCCGTGCTGATTTCAGCATAGGGGCAGCGACCATTGCAGCCGAAGTCAGATTGACAAAATTCCGACGTGATATTTTCACCTTAGTTATCCTTGAGATCCTCGGCCGTAAAGCGTGACGCCGGGTCAATGATAAAGTTAGGGCGGTTTGGCATCTTAATCGCCGCTAGAGAAGCAGCATCAAGTGTCAGGTTCGCATCATCAACAACGCCTGTTTCATTAAGCAGGAAGGCCACAAGACCGTAAGCTTCATCATTGCTGAGCGTTCCCGGGTCCGTAAGCGGCATGGCGCGGCGGATGAAATCAAATAGTGACGTGGCGTAAGGAAGGAGTTCAATATCGCGGCGTCCTTCATGCATGCTTCCCGCCCCCATGGCACGGACACCTTCAAGATTTTCACCGTGACAAAGTGCGCACTGAATTTCAAATATTTCAGCGCCAAGGGCTACATTACCACTCCCTGCCGGAAGGCCGGTGCCGTCCGTATGGATGTCGCCATCGTAACGCGCTACTTCATCCGCATCAACCGAGCGACCAAAGCCGTATTTCTCTTGTGCACTAGCATAAAGAGTTCCAAAGGCCAGTGTTGCGCCAAGCGCAGCAATTAAAGTAATTTTATGAACGGACATTTGTGATCTCCCCGTCTTGCGCGATGTGCCAGTTTTGTATGGCGTTATTATGCATCATGCCAATTGGTCCCTGTAATTTATACATTTGGTCGTATGTAGGTTGGGTATAACCCGTATCATCGGTGGTGCGGGACATTATGGTCGTTTCCTTGCCGTCCCAGTTCCATGGCATGGTAAAGCGGGTATGACATTTAGGAAGCACAGGTGCCTGCAGATTTGCATTTTGCCATGTGTTACCGCCGTCGGTTGATACTTCAACCTTGCTTACCGTTCCGGCACCGCTCCAGCCTAATCCACTGATTTCATAAAAACCGGGACCATTAAGCTTCATTCCTGCAGAAGGTGAGGTGATCACTGAACGCGCTTCCATAACGAATGAATAGGCGCGTATTTTATCATCTGGTCTCGGATCGGCATATTCTGTTACTTCATGATGGGTCCACCATGGTTTATCACCAACCTCAAGGCGACGGATCCATTTAACGTTCATATTACCTTCAAAACCCGGTACAATAAGCCTGAGCGGGAAGCCCTGTTCAGGACGTAAAAATTCGCCATTTTGCGCATATGCCAGATAGGCATCATCCATAGCTTTCCACATGGGAATGCTACGGGTCATTCTGGCGCCATCATCGCCTTCCGCAAGCAACCATTTTGCATCTCCGCGCACACCTAGCTCATTAAGCAGGACTTTAAGTGATACTCCCGTCCACTGCGAGCAACTGGTAAGGCCGTGAGTTTGCTGAACTGTTTGTCCGCGCGGGCCCATCCATTCTCCCATGCCATTACCGGCACATTCAAGGAAATGAAAATGGCTAACGGACGGAAAACGCATAAGATCTTCCATTGTGAATATTTTATCATCCCCAACAAGGCCGTGGATAAGAAGCTTATGTTCACTTGGGTCAATTTCAGGAACACCGCTATGATGCACTTCAAAATGAAGACCTGAAGGTGTGACCATGCCCTGGCTATTTTGTAGTGGTGTAATGCCGCCACCGCTAAGGCCATTGGCAGAGCCCCTCATCTTGCCATCTTTAACGAACGGCGAACGTGACGCATATGTCACTGATCCGTCGATTGTATCGCCGGGACCGCGGCTTGGGATAAGGGTTGTTTCCTGTGCAAGTGCAGTGCTTGATAAAAGCGCAGCACTTGAAGCCACACCAGCCTGCATAAAATGCCTTCTGGTTGGTTTATTGATTAGATCTGTTTTCATTATTGGCCTCTCTTAGATGTGAAGAAATTCAATTCCTGAATAGCTTAGGTCCAACGAATGCAATTTGCAAGTCTAACAAAGGCAATAAAAAACCCCGCATAAAATGTCATGCAGGGTTTTAACGAATTGTTTTATAAGTTTTATTCTCTGTTGCCCATAAAGCGAAGCAGGAATAAGAACATATTGATGAAATCAAGATAAAGCGAAAGAGCGCCCATGATGGCTTTCTTTGTGTGTGTTTCACTATGATCATTTTCAAGATACATCAGTTTAATTCTTTGTGTATCATAAGCGGTAAGGCCTGCGAAAATCAGCACACCGGCCACCGAAATGATAAATTCCATGGCGCTTGATTGCATAAAAATATTAACGACCGATGCAATGATCAGACCAAAAAGACCCATGATCAGGAATGAACCCATTCCGGTAAGGTTTTTCTTGGTAGTATAACCATAAAGACTAAGGGATCCAAATGCGGCTGCGGTTACAAAGAAAGTTTTGGCAACGTTGGTTCCTGTATACATAAGCAGGATATTTGAAAGTGATATACCCATAACGACTGCGAAGGCCCAGAAAATCATTTGAACCGTCGATGCCTGCATTTTATTAATGCCGAAATTAATCACCAAAATAAAAGCCAGCGGTGAAAACATCGCTATATAGCCCAGCATAGTTGGGGCAAGGAAGCCGCCTTCCATGGTATAAAACATTTCTAACACTGCTGGAGTATTGGCTGTCACATAGGCCGCAAGGCCAGTAAGCGCAAGTGCAGAGGCCATATAATTATATACGGTCAGCATATAGGCGCGAAGACCTTCATCAATCTCGGCTGCGCTCCTCGTTGGTGCTGTCGAATATCGTGAATTATAATCAACCATTAATTAATTTCCTTTCAATTGGGTGATACCTGAAAATAACATTATATCATATATTGGTATTATCTTCTAATAATCAAGTCTTTTAAAGATTATGTTTGTTTTGGATATGTTTCAAAAACCCCTGTGCAGCACGGTCTATAAATTCATAAGCGATGTCAAAATCGTCAATTTCGCCGTAGTATGGGTCTGGCACTTCGCTAATCCCCGGGCTGGTCTCAGAAAATGACATAAACAAATGAAGTTTAAGCAAATGGTTTTCCGGGCATTTACCCTGCATATATCTTAATATCTCACTATCCATAGCCAGCAAATAATCAAAATCTGCATAGTCTTCCTGCGCGAGTTTACGTGCTTTTATTTCCCCAATATCAATACCAAATTTAAGAGCCGTTAACTGCGCTCGCTTATCTGGCGCTGCGGCTAAATGAAAGCCAGCGGTTCCCGCACTATCAATAAACATTTCACGCGTAAAGCCGTCTTTAATTCCGGCATTGTTCGCATGATGTCTAAACACACCTTCCGCGGTGGGCGAGCGGCATATATTCCCTAAACATACAAAAAGGACTTTAACCATTTAATCAACATTCCATACCATATTCCCCGAGTGGGCTATATTTAAAGTTAAATGAGCCGTTGACGCAATGATTAATTAAAAAATTATTCTTTAGGCTTCTAACTGCCTTTTGCGTAGACGGTTTTTCTGTGCTTCGCGAAATGCGATGAACAGGGTTGAACCACAGATGATTGTGCCGCCGCTAATGGTCCATATATCGGGCAATTCTGAAAAAACCAGATAACCGGCAATGGCAGCAAAAATTATTCGGAAATATTCAAACGGGGTAGCAACAGTTACCTCGGCGTATTTATAGGCACTGATCATACAAAATTGCGCGCAGTATGTTGTTAGCCCAAGCATAGCAATAAGCATAAATTCATTATTCGTTGGCATGGTCCAATAATATAGCGCCGGACCAATGCACATTAGTACCGACACAATGTTGGCATATAGAACCAATGTGGTCGGGTGATGGTCTATGGTCAGTTTTCTGGATAATATAGCAAGACCAGCCATTCCAAAAGCCGCACCGAGCACCGCAAGATGAGCGAGCTTGATTTCACTACTGCCGCTGTCCCACGGATGAAGCACGACAATAATACCGATAAAACCGAGTATAGTAGCAGACGTTCGGCGCAGGCGGATTTTCTCACCAAGAAACACTGCGGCCAATATAATCAGAAATAACGGTTTTGAAAATTGCAGTGAGGTGACCTCGACGAGCGGCAGGTTTGATACCGAATAAAAATTGGTCAGGACAACAAACCCGGTGAGCAGGGAGCGCAGTGAAACAAGTCCCGGCTTCGAGCTTTGAAAAAGAAGCTTCCCCATCTGGAAATTTAAAGTGAGGGTAATCAACACCGTAATGAAGCAGCGCATCATCACCACTTCAAAGGTGTTTATGTTTTGACCCAGCGTTTTAATCAGCACCGTGCTTAAGGTAATGATCAGGCAGGTCGCCAGCATAAAAACAATGCCTTTTAAATTATCGGTGTTGGTCATAACGGCTTTTCAAATTTATGAGAGTAATTGGCGGTGGCTTGCCTTAATTTATCTCAACGCCCAACCATTCTTCAATTTCCTCAGGGATTTCAGGATTAGCGAGTTCTTTTGTGTTCATCATAAGAAAGGCAAAATTATCAGCGATAATTTCTTCTGGATGAATATCGAACCTGGTGTTTCTTCCAACCGTATCATAGAAATCAGCTATTTCATCTTGCTTATATATACGCGGACTTCCGTCACTATTAAGAGCCGGTTTGCAGATGCCATTATCAACGGTTACTTCAATAAGGTCACCGGAAATATGACCGTCAAAGCCACGTTCAATGGTTGGATCAAACCCGTCTTTATCTGTATGAAGATAAGACATGACGAAACTGTCTTCGTCGTCAATTTCAACGGGTAGGAAAAATTCAGTGAACGGCGCTTCCGGGTTTTTTACGCTATATTTATCAACTTCTTCCGTTGGCTGGAAATAACAGGGTCTAAAACCGATTATATTATAAAGACTGGCGCGTTTAATGCGGTTATATCTGGATAATATGTGAAATATCTGATGAAAGAACAGCTTCGTGGAAATGGACGTGCGCCGTTGCGGTGAAACAAATGCATTTCCCCGAGTGTGGGAAATTCCACTTTCAACTTCGTCGGTTACTTTAATAAAATATACCTTTTCGGGAAGAAGGTGGGATATTTTAGCTAGTTTCTTTTTATGGGTAACCAGTAACGCTTTCATCAAGGCCATTTCTGATTCTGGCCACTCAATTACATTGGCCGCATAATGTGCTTTAAGGTCATCCAATGTTTTATCAACAGTAGGCGAGCCAACCCTTAGCGCAATTTCATTTGCATTCATGCTGGTTAAAAATTCATCATTAGCCGTGAGAATTCTTACGGCTTGCTCTTTATTGGCAAATTTATATTCCGTCGCCAGCGCAGGACTGGCAATCAAAGCAAATATAGTGGTAATTGCAATAATGAATAATTTTAAATTTAACATTAAAAAAACGGATCTCTTTTTATAATTTTTCTACTAATAAACGTTATTAGCGTACTTTATAACATAATAGCATTAAAATTATAGCAATTGTTTTTCAATTTTAAAATTTGCCTCTGTTTGTGTCTTTGCGTCGTCAATTGAAATACCTGGTGCCAGCTCGGTAAGCGTTGCACCATCCTCATTAATTTTAAAAACACCCACATCAGATATAATCATATCGACCACCTTTACCCCGGTAAGGGGAAGGGTGCATTCTTTAATGAATTTCGCACTGCCGTCCTTTGCGTTATGATCCATAATAACGACTACTTTTTTAACGCCCGCCACAAGGTCCATGGCCCCGCCCATGCCTTTAACCATTTTACCCGGTATCATCCAGTTGGCCAGATCGCCTTGCTCGGAAACCTGCATCGCACCAAGAATACTAAGATCAATATGCCCGCCACGGATCATGCCAAAACTATCAGCCGATGAAAAATAACTGGTTCTTCTTAGTTCGGTAATCGTTTGCTTGCCAGCATTAATCAAATCAGGGTCAGCTTCGCCCTCATAGGGAAAAGGCCCCATTCCCAACATACCATTTTCGCTTTGCAGGGTAACATCAACCCCGTCCGGAATATAATTGGCAACCAAAGTAGGAATGCCGATGCCAAGATTTACGTAATAACCGTCCATCAGTTCTTGAGCAGCGCGTCTTGCCATGTCTTCTCTTGTCCAAGCCATGATTATGCCCCTTCTCGTGGTCGTGTGGTTAGTTGTTCTATTCGTTTTTCAGGATCTTTCGAGACAATAATGCGCTGAACGAAAATTCCCGGCGTGTGGATATGATCAGGGTCTAGCTCACCGATTTCCACAATCTCTTCAACCTCGGCAATTGTTACTTTGCCGGCTGTCGCCATCATCGGATTAAAGTTGCGCGCCGTCTTTCGGTAGATGAGATTGCCCTCCGGATCACCTTTCCAGGCTTTGACCAGTGCTAGATCTGCCGAGAGACTGGTTTCAAGTATGTATGTTTCACCATCAAATTCTTT
>JABJKT010000198.1 GCA_018660225.1 Kordiimonadaceae bacterium | reverse complement strand
TACAGCACTCATTCCGGAATTTTGATCTTCAAATTCAACTACAATCATTGAAAATGATATTTATGCGGAACGTCTGCTTCTGGCCGAAAGCAGACTCTCGAGGGTTGTGTTTTGACCTGTATATTCATTTAAGGTAAGCTCTCCAAAACTCAGGAGAGAATACATTGAAAAAGCTAACTTTGGGACAATGGACCAGTATCGCAGAAATTATGGGTATGGTTGCAGTTGTTATTTCACTTGTCTTCGTTGGACTTGAAATTCGCCATAATACAGATCAGTCTAGAGCCGAAGGCATCGAAACGGGAACCAATTTCATAAAGGCCATATATAATATGGTTGGCACTACAGAAGACGCCGATTTTGTTTTGAAAGGACTGACGGATTTTAACGACCTTACTCCGTCCGAAAAGATTGTATTTGACGGAATACTCGTTAACGTTACCGTTGAATTTGAAGTTGTAGAAGAACTCTTTACCCAAGGACATATAAGCGCTGACAGGTACTACAATTACGAAGAAATGATGAGTCGTATACTCATGTGTCCGGGGGCAATAACCTGGTACGAGAAGACAGAAAATACTTTTCCAGAAGAAGTTAAAGAAAGATTTAAATTAATAAAACAAAGTCACGTCGGTAAAGAAACGTTACTAGAATATTTTGATTATGAATTGGGTGAGAATTAAATGATCCAGAGCCGTTATCTGAGAGTCCGCTTTTGGCCGAAAGCAGACACTCGCGGTTAGATGTTTTGACCAATCAAATTGTTTAAGGTAAGCTCTTGAAAACTCAGGGAAGAATATAATGAAAAATTATACTCACTTATTTATAATGACTAGCATCTGCTTGCTTATCACCAGTTGTGATCCTGCCCCGGAGATTGACCAAAAATTCACCGTGGCTGTTATTCCAGATACGCAGAATTATGTAGACTTTATGCCTTCTTTATAGCTTCTGGCGAAAAGGGCTACGGCAACCTGTACCGCTGCAAACACGGCGCATAACGGGATGAGGTAAATAAATATCTTCAGTGCCGTAAAGCCGCCGAACTGAATGCTATTGGCCGTTTCCGCACTTGGTGAGACGCTAAATATAACGGTCAGTAATGTTACGGTTACCGCACTGCCAAGCATCGCCATAATCATCGACGCGGCCCATTTTCCGGTCATAATTGATGCGGTAGTAACGGGCTGGGCCAGTAAGGGCTCCAAGGTCATTCTTTCGCGCTCGCCAGCCGTCATATCAATGGAAAGGCTCATGCCCGTAAAGGCAATGGCCATAAAAAAGCTCAGTGTCATTAAGCTAATCAGGCTTTGATTTATAAAATTGGTCGGGGCCGAATTTTCAATTTGAAGCTTGATCGGCGAAATATAATCTGGCGTCAGATCATATTCCTTAAGCCGCTCTTCAATGATTAAATTGCTATAGGATAATAACGCGCCTCGAAGCGCGCCGACGGTCGTGCTGGCAATTGACATATTTGCTTCAATGGAAATATTACTTTGCTTACCGCTTGCGAGGGTCTCCTCAATATTATCCGGCAAGGTGACCTTAACCGGTGAGTTATTATCAAGAATAAAATCTTGATCTTTTAAATAGCTAATAATTTTTGGCGCGTCGCCGATTATGTCGATTGATTTATTAATGGTGCCCGTGTTAGCGCCCGGTAAAATAGTCAGCAGCGTATAGACCACGGCCGGTCCAATAACCGTGTAAAGAAACGCCGCGACCATTGATCCGGGATCACGCAGCGCATCTTTAATTTCTTTCCCGGCGATGGTAATTATACTGTTTAGCAAAGCATCATTCCTCTAACTGACATATTTCACAAACGCTTCTTCCAAATTTGGCGCGCCTGATTTTTCGATGAGCTCTTTGGGTGATCCGGATGCTTTTTTCTGTCCGTCGGCCATGAAAACAACTTTATCGGATAAGTCTTCCACCTCTGCCATCACATGACAGGACATCAGGATGCAGATACCCTGATCTGTTAAATCGCGAAGATGATCCCGTAGCAGCCGCACGTTAAAAATATCAAGTCCCCTCGTTGGCTCATCAAGCACTAATACTTTTGGTGAATGGATAAAGGCGCGGCCGAGTGCGACTTTCATTCGCTGCCCCTGACTAAAGCCTTTTGTACGACGATCTGCGATGTCCTCCATTTTCAGAATTTTCAAGGTATTCTGAATGGCGGTTTTAAGGGTGTCGCCCTTTAAGCCGTGAAGCTTGCCAAAATATTCAAGATGTTCAATGGTCGTAAGACGCGGGTAAAGCCCGAAAATATCAGGGAAAATGCCCAGCTGCTGGCGTGCTTTAATGGTTTCCTTCTGAACATGAAAACCATTTAAATGAATGGACCCCTGATCAGGAACGATCAACCCGGCAATAGTTCTTAAAGTTGTCGTTTTCCCCGACCCATTAGCACCAACCAAGGTCGTAATATTGCCTTCATGAGCGGTAAAAGACAGATCCCGAACCGCCTTTACCGCGCCGTAAGCTTTACTAATGTTTTTTATTTCCAGCATCTTTTTAACCAATTTATTTATCGGCTATCATATACTGAAGGAGCTTAATTAATTGCTAACTCCCCGCTAGCATCATTTTGTCTATCCGCACCGTCGGTGCATCGGTGCCGTATTTAATTTCTAGGTCATCGGCGGCGGTCATTTGCATGTACATTTCTTTTAGGTTTCCGGCGATGGTTATTTCGTTGACGGGGTAGGTGAGGATGCCATTTTCGATCCAGAAGCCGCTGGCGCCGCGGCTATAATCGCCAGTGATGCCGTTGACGGAGCTACCAATAAGTTCGGTGACATAAAAGCCGTCCTTAATATCGCTTATCAGGTCTTTAGCGCTAATGCTTCCCGCCTCCATAAATAAGTTTGTTGTTGACGGTGATGGCGGTGATGATGTGCCGCGACTGGCCCGGCCATTGCTCACCAAATCAAGTTGGCGGGCACTTGTGCTATCGAGCACCCAATTGCGCAGCATACCTTGCTGGGTGATAGCCAGCGGGGCGTTTTTCACCCCTTCGCCGTCAAATGGGCGTGATGACGGACCGCGCAGGATATGCGGGTTATCAGTGATGTTGATATTTTCTGGAAAAATCTGTTTGTCCATCATTTCAAGCAGGAAACTGGTGCCGCGGGCAATTGACGTTCCGTTAATGGCACCGGCCAGATGACCGATTAGGGTGCGTGATACGCGCGGGTCATAAACCACCGGAATTTCACAAGTCTCGGCTTTACGGGGGTTCAGTTTCTTTAAGGTCCGCTCGGCCGCTTCACGGGCAATTTTATAAGGGCTTTCAAGATCTTCAAAATGGCGACGTGATGTCCAGGCATAATCCCGCTCCATTGTGGAGCCTTCGCCCGCGATAACCGAAATGCTGCAGCCATAATTGCTTGAATGGTAAGAGCCTAAAAAACCATCCGTATTGGCAAGGGTGATCCGTGCTTTGCTAAAGCTTGCGCCGGCGCCTTCGGAATTCGTGATGCCATCTGTTTCAAGGGCATGGGATTCCGCTTCCGCGGCCATATCTTTTAATTCTTCTTCGCTTAAATTACGCTCGTCATATAAATCAAGTTCCGGTAAATCACAAAAGGCGAGAAGCTCTCTACTGGCTAACCCTGAATAAGGATCTTCCGGTGTGTTTCTGGCCATATCAAGGGCCCGTGATACCAGCTCATCAAGCGTTTCTGCGCTCATATCACTAGAGGAAACAATAGCCTGATTTTTGCCGATAATAACCCGAAGGCCGAGGTCTGAATTTTCTGACCGCTCAATATCCTCAAGCTTGCCAAGCCGCCAAGTGACCGAACTTGAATCTCCAGTATAATATACCGCATCAGCTTGATCAGCGCCGGCTTCCTTAGCCTTATTAACTAAATCAGCCAGCTGATCCGGGGACATTGTTGCTTCACTCATTCTTTATCCAGTTTTATATTTAATTTTGACCATTTTTCGTCAATGGCCTTTATAACGTCATCATCCATTTCGATAAGCTCTCCCCATTCGCGGTTCGTTTCGCCGTCCATCTTATTGGTGGCGTCAAGGCCGATTTTACCGCCCAGTCCAGAAACTGGCGATGCGAAATCAAGATAATCAATCGGTGTGTTTTCAGTGAGCGTGGTATCCCTCGCTGGATCCATGCGTGTTGACATGGCCCAGATCACTTCTTTCCAGTCGCGAACATCGATATCATCATCAACGACGATCACGAACTTGGTATAGATAAACTGTCTTAAGTATGACCACACCCCCATCATCACACGCTTGGCGTGACCGGCGTAAGCCTTTTTAATTGATACAACGGCAACCCTGTATGAGCATCCCTCCGGCGGTAACCAGAAATCAACAATTTCGGGAAACTGTTGTTGCAGCAGCGGAATAAACACTTCATTAAGCGCTTCACCAAGAACCGATGGTTCGTCCGGCGGCTTACCGGTATAGGTCGATAAATAAATAGGGTCTTTTCGCATGGTAACGGCCGTGGCGGTAAAGACCGGGAATTTTTCCACACTGTTATAATAACCGGTATGATCGCCAAATGGGCCTTCGTCGCGGTAATCATCAAGCGACACGTGGCCTTCTATTACAATCTCTGCGGTGGCGGGCACTTTTAAGGGAATGGTTTTACAGTCAACTAAAACTGTTTTTTCGCCGCGCAGTAGCCCGGCATATTGATATTCACTTAGTGTATCGGGTACCGGGGTCACCGCGCCAAGGATAGTCGCCGGATCAGCGCCGAGCACCACGGCAACCGGAAACGGTTCCGGCTTTTCAGCTTTCCACCTGCGATGATGCTGTGCACCACCGCGGTGTTTAAGCCAGCGCATCAATGTCTGATTTTTGTTAAGCACCTGCATCCGGTAAATGCCGAGATTATAATCATCTTCTTTAATGGTGCTGGGGCCTTTTGAAACCACAAGCGGCCATGTGATCAGTGGGCTTGCGTCATTTGGCCAGCATTTCTGTATTGGTAGCGCGTTCAGATCAATATCATCACCGGTCATTACGAGCGTCTGCACCGGGCCGGATTTTACCGTCTTCGGCCGCATGGTCATGGCTTTTTTTAAAATAGGAAGCTTATCAAGCGCATCTTTAAATCCGCGCGGTGGTTCGGGCTGTCTTAGCTCGGCCAGTGTTTCACCAATGCCGCGAAGCTCCTGCGCTGTTGCGTTCATTCCCATGGCTACTCGCTCGACCGTGCCAAAAAGGTTAGTTAGTACGGGCATGTTACTTTTGCTGCCGTCGCACTTCACTACATTTTCAAAAAGTAGCGCCGGGCCGCCTTTCGCAAGCGTCCGCCGTCCAATTTCGGTCATTTCAAGATCGGCCGATACCGGCTCGGAAATCCGAACCAGATTGCCCGTGCTTTCAAGCTTTTCAATAAAATCTCTAAGTGATGAATAAGTCATGACTTGTTATAAGAGAAATAAGCTTAAATGATAAGAGTAAATTTACTCTTCTTCGTCTTTGGGGGCGGCGTTTTCTCGGCCAATGGCCTCCAAGATTAGCTTCTTTGCAATCTCAGGGCCTTCCCAGCCGATGATTTTGGCCCATTTGCCTTCTTCAAGGTCTTTATAATGCTCAAAGAAATGCTGGATCTGATTTAGAAGAAGTTCCGGAAGGTCGGTGTGTTTATGGACATTTTTATAAGTCGGGTCGGTTTTAAAATCTGGAACGGCGAGAATTTTCTCGTCTCCGCCTGCTTCGTCTTCCATAAGAAGTACCCCAATTGGCCGGGCGCGGATAATGCATCCTGGCACCAGCGGCTCACCAACCACCACAAGAACATCACACGGGTCGCCATCATCGGAAAGCGTATGCGGGATATAGCCATAGTTTGCCGGATAACGCATTGGCGTATGAAGAATACGGTCCACAAGGATCGCCCCACTGCGTTTATGCATTTCATATTTAACAGCAGCACCGCCGACCGGTACTTCAATGATTACATTAATCTCTTCCGGTGGATTAAGTCCGGCACTGATTTTGTTAATTAACGGCATTTTGGCTACTTTCGCTGTTCAGGTTTCATAACGAGGCGCAATATAGCCAATAATATCACTTTGTCAGTAATTTTCTCATAAAAAAAACCCCGCATGAAGCGGGGCTTTTCAAAAGTCTTAATTTCAGCAATTAGCCAATGTTTAATTTAGCAACAATCGCTACAAGAAGAATTGCAACAATATTGGTAATTTTAATAAGCGGGTTCACGGCCGGACCAGCTGTATCCTTATAAGGATCGCCAACTGTATCACCGGTTACGGAAGCTTTATGGGCTTCTGAACCTTTACCGCCGTGGTTACCATCTTCGATATATTTCTTGGCATTATCCCATGCGCCACCACCGGATGTCATTGAGATCGCAATGAATAGTCCCGTGATAATGGTACCAAGCAGCATCGCGCCCAGCGCCTGGAAGGCAGGAACAATGTCACCGGCTACAAAATAGACCACAAAGAACAGCACAAATGGTGCAAGAAGCGGAAGAAGCGACGGTACGATCATTTCTTTAATCGCTGATTTGGTTAGAAGGTCAACGGCTTTACCATATTCAGGTTTGCCTGTGCCTTCCATAATGCCAGGGATTTCTTTAAACTGGCGACGTACTTCAACCACCACGCTGGCAGCCGCACGGCCAACAGCAAGCATTGACATGGACGCAAATAGGTAAGGAAGCATACCACCAATGAACAGACCGATCACAACAAACGGATCCTGAAGCGGGAAGGTAATATCAGCATATTGCGGCATATAATGCGCGATCTCTTCGGTATAAGCTGCAAAGAGCACAAGTGCTGCAAGCGCTGCTGAACCAATAGCATAACCTTTTGTAACCGCTTTCGTTGTGTTACCAACCGCGTCAAGTTTATCAGTTGTTTTGCGAACGTCTTCCGGCAGTTTTGCCATTTCAGCAATACCGCCAGCGTTATCAGTAACCGGGCCATATGCGTCAAGCGCAACAACCATACCGGCAAGGGATAACATTGCAGTAGCGGCAATTGAAATTCCGAACAGACCGGCTTGTGTATAAGCAAGGAAAATACCACCACAAATGATAATCACCGGAACGGCCGTTGATTCCATTGAAATGGCAAGTCCCTGAATTACGTTTGTTCCGTGACCTGTTTCCGATGCTTCGGCGATCACTTTAACAGGACGGTATTCAGTACTTGTGTAATATTCAGTAATCCAAACGAGTAATCCTGTAACGCCAAGACCTGTAAGAACACAGTAATAAAGGTTCATGGAAGTAAGCGTTGTGCCATTTGTCATCTGAGCGCCTGAGAATATATCATATTGATTGAACATTCCGAAAATTAGCGCCGCTGCAACAAGCGCACTAACGATAAGACCCTTATAAAGCGCGCCCATAATATTTTCTGAACCAGAGCCAAGCTTAACAAAGAATGTACCAACGATTGATGCGATAATACTTAATGCACCGATCATAAGCGGTAGGATCATCATGTTTTCAACGGAAGTTTCAACAAAAGCGCTCGATGCGATAAGCATGGTTGCAACGATTGTTACGGCATATGTTTCAAACAGATCCGCTGCCATACCGGCACAGTCACCAACATTGTCACCAACGTTATCAGCAATTGTCGCAGGGTTACGGGGATCATCTTCTGGGATGCCGGCTTCAACTTTACCAACCATGTCACCACCAACGTCAGCACCTTTTGTAAAGATACCGCCGCCAAGACGGGCGAAGATGGAAATAAGACTAGCACCAAAACCAAGACCAATAAGACCTTCAAGGTTAAAGCGCACATCAGCACCTGAAGTAACCATATATATATAATAAAGAGCAACACCTAATATGCCGAGCCCAACAACAAGCATTCCTGTAATGGCGCCGGATGTAAAGGCTACATCAAGCGCTTTACCGATATCTTCGGAAGCGGCCTGTGATGTTCTGACATTGGCGCGAACGGAAACGTTCATTCCTATATACCCGGCAGCACCGGACAGTACGGCACCGGTAATAAAACCGATCGCCACATGGCCACCAAGCAATAGAAACAGTCCTATCGCAACGACAACGCCGACGATTGCTACGGCTTTATATTGTCTGTTCAAATAGGCTGCGGCACCTTCTTGAATGGCAGAAGCAATTTCCTGCATTCTTTCGTTACCTGTATCAAAAGCCATTACCCTTTTTGTAGCGTAAATGCCGTATAACAATGCAACTACACCACACCCCACAATTATCATGTAAATATTAGTCATTACTTCCCTCTATAATAAAAATTCATTTCGTCTAAATTCGCCTCAAAATGGCGGTTCAAAAGACCTTTTCCTTCAAAAAGAAGCATACAATGCTCAATTATGGTCAGGAAATCAAGAACAGATTTGGCTTCTTTTAATAGAACATTAAAATTGATGACCGATAAGGAAGCAAATAAATACGATCAGTCCGAAATGATGGTTTGATTTAAACAGCTTAAGGCATAATTCACGGTCGTCAATATCGAGCGTTCTTAACTGATAAACAAGATGCGCCGCAGCAATAATCATCGTGAAATAAAAAGCTACATTCATTTTGGAAAGCCATCCTGCCGCTAAAAACAGCAAAAACGAACAGAAATAAAAAGCCGATAACCATCTGTGTGTTTTTTCACCAAACTTAAGTGCGGTAGATTTAACACCGATCATGGCGTCATCTTCTCTGTCCTGATGGGCATAGATTGTATCATATCCCAGCGTCCAGAAAATGCCGCCAATATAAAGAATGATCGCCGGTAGCTCTAAGCTGCCCGAAACGGCAGCCCAGCCAAGAAGCGCTCCCCAGTTAAAAGTAAAGCCAAGCATCAATTGCGGCCAATAAGTGATGCGCTTCATAAGCGGATATATCACGATCAGCACCAGCGAGCTGGCACCGACAATTTGTGCAAACGGATTAAGCCTTAAAAGGATAAGCAGACCGACCATGCAGAGCGCGCCAAGAAAGACTAAAGCCCCAAAGCGTGATACCCGGCCACTGGGGAGGGGGCGGTCTTTGGTTCGCTCTACCTTCGCGTCTGCTTTTTGGTCCCAAAGATCATTAACCACGCATCCGGCCCCGCGCATAACAAACGCACCAAGCGCAAATAACAATAGCAGCTTAATATTGGGGAGGGCCGAAATATCGCCGTAATAATGACTGGCCAGAATAATAGACCAAAGGGCTGGCCATAGTAAAAGCCATGTGCCGATCGGCCGATCAGCGCGCATCAACTGAAGATAGCCCCAGGCAAAATCTGGCGATAATCTGTGGACCCAGCTTTGCTTTACTGTGTCTTCAGGAGCTTTTTTTATCCGTTCTTCTAATTTTGTCATTTGTCTTTATGTGTTTGATGCTTATCATATGACTATAGTCATAACTGAATTAGGGTCAGGACCCAAGGTCAAATGTCGAATAAAAGTTCAAGAACACGTCTATATATTGATATAGAAATGAAAGCGGGCGCCACTTATCTGGTAACGGATAATCAGGGGCATTATCTGGTTAATGTCATGCGTCTTAAAATGGGTGAGCATATTGCAGTATTTAATGGTCGTTCGGGCGAATGGCTCGCGGAAATAACGAAGCTTGGCAAAGGAAAGGCCAATATCACCATCCGTGAAAAAATCGCCGAGCAAACGAGCGAGCCGGATTTATGGTATCTGTTTGCGCCAATAAAAAAGGCCCGCATTGATTATATGATTGGCAAGGCAACAGAACTCGGTGTTGCCCGTATGCTTCCAGTAGTCACAAAACGGACAAACTTGGAACGTATAAAACAGGGCAAGCTTATCGCCAATGCTACCGAAGCCGCAGAGCAATGTGGCCGTATGTCGGTGCCTGATATTGATCCCATAAGCTCACTTGATGACGTTTTAGATAAATGGCCCGAGGACCGCATGATTTTATTTTGCGATGAAGCAGGCGACGCGGTTCAGATAAAAGAAATTACCAGTGAAGGCGACAAATGGGCAATCCTGATAGGTCCCGAAGGCGGCTTTAATGAAGGAGAAAGACAAATGATCAGAGCGCATAGCAACACAATTCCAATAACGCTTGGCCCGCGAATACTGCGCGCCGATACTGCTGCTGTTTCGGCGATTTCATTATGGCAATCATTTATGGGAGATTGGTCTAGTTGAGAGGTAGCGAGCATTCACCATGGGGGAAACCCCCTAATGATAATGAACCGGAATCAGATAAGAAATCCAGCCGGTCATTTATCATATTTGTAATTGCTGTTGTTATTGTCATTACCGCTATTGCCTGGTTTTTAAGTGACGGCTTATCAACGGGACTTGCAGCGAGCCTCGCGTATGATTTTTTACTTCTTGCGCTAATAGGTGCGGCTCTGATCGGTCATGTGCTAAGCAATCCTGGCCAGTCACTTCGTAATATCGCTGGGTGGGTGCTTATTTTTGGTATATTGGGACTTGGTTATTCGATCTGGAACGGCAACGGCCGTCTGGCCGCTGAATTTAATCCGGCGGCAGGCATAATGGACGAAAATGCCATAACTTACCGCGCCGACAGAAGCGGCCATTATTTTGTCAAAGCAGACATAAACGGCAGCGAAATAGATTTCATGGTTGATACTGGGGCGACTCACATCGTTCTTAATATGCAGGACGCCGAAAAAATTGGCTATGATCTGGATCAGCTCTCATTCTCAATACCAGCGTCTACCGCCAATGGCACCGTTTATAGTGCCCCGGTAAAATTCGACTCTGTTATTGTCGGGCCTATAAGAGTGGAAAATGTCGAAGGCTTTGTTAATCAGGGCGAGCTGGATATTTCCTTACTCGGGATGAGTTTTCTAAATCAACTCAGTGGATATGAAGTTAGAGACGGCCTATTGACATTATATCCATAATGACCACATGATGATTAATGTAAAAATCAGGCAATAATAAGAGGGCTTATTCGTGAGCAACATTTCCAGAAATTCCCCGGTAGAATCCAAGCAGCAACTGATCGATTATATAGCTTCCGGCTCAAAGCCGAAAAGTGAATGGACTATTGGCACAGAACATGAAAAATTTGTTTATTGCGTTGATAGCCATAAACCAGTTCCTTATGAAGGTGAGCGCAGTATTAAAGCCATCCTTCTTGCGCTTCAAAAAGAATTTGACTGGGAACCTATGATGGAGGGCGATTACATCATCGGCCTTAAAAAAGATGGCCAGTCGGTTACTCTTGAGCCCGGTGGGCAACTTGAGCTATCCGGTGCGATGGTAAAAACCCTGCACCAGACCTGCGCTGAAAGCACAAGTCATTTACGCCAGGCCCAGGCGGTTAGTGAAAAGCTCGGCATAAATTATATCGGTATGGGCTTTAATGCTATCTCTAGGCGCGAAGACGTTCCAATTATGCCCAAGGGCCGCTATAAAATCATGCGCGACTATATGCCCAAGAAAGGCAGTCTCGGCCTTGATATGATGCTGCGCACTTGCACCATCCAAGTTAATCTCGATTATTCCTCAGAAGCCGACATGGTGAAAAAATTCCGTGTCTCGCTTGCTCTTCAGCCTTTGGCCACAGCCATATTCGCCGCTTCACCCTTTCTTGAGGGAAAGCCAAACGGTTTTCAAAGTTACCGCTCCCACATCTGGACTGACACAGACCCGGACCGCTGCGGCATCCTGCCTTTCGTTTTTGAAGACGGTATGGGCTTTGAAGCTTATGTGGATCATGTGCTCAATGTGCCAATGTATTTCGTTAATCGCGGAAGCACTTATCACGATGTATCCGGTAAATCATTCAAAGATTTCATGAACGGACGGCTCGAAGGTTTTAAAGGCGAAATTCCGACCATTGCCGACTGGGAAGATCATATGAGCACGCTATTCCCGGAAGTGCGCTTAAAGAAATTTCTCGAAATGCGCGGCGCCGACGGCGGCACCTGGAGCAAAATTTGTGCTCTTCCGGCCCTTTGGGTTGGCCTTCTTTATGATGATCAGGCGCTGGACGCCGCATACGACATGATCAAAAACTGGACCCACGAGGAACATCAGCACTTAAGGGACAATGTGCCTAGAGACGCGCTCAATGTGCCTTTTAGAAACGGCACCGTTCAGGACCTCGCCAAGCAAATGCTTGATATTTCCGCAGGTGGTTTAGAGCGACGTGCTTTGACCAACAACGCCGGCGAAGACGAACGTGTCTTCCTTAAATCACTTTATAAAACCGTCGAGAGCGGCAAAACTACTGCCCAGCTTATGCTAGACTGTTATAACGGCGGCTGGAACGGTGATGTGACGAAGGTGTTTGAAGACTGCTCATTCTAAAATAATAAAGGGGAAAAGATGAAGCGAGAATTTGGCCTAGTAGGCGTTATTGCCACGGTCGTCGGTTATGTGATCGGCGCATCTATTTTCGTTCTTCCCGGTCAACTTGCCGGCAGTGTCGGTCCTGCGGTGGTCATCGCTTATAGCCTTGCTGCCGTTATTGCTCTTTTTGCCTGTGTGGCGGCAGCGCAGATTGGCAGTCTTTACCCCCAGCCCGGTGCTGGGTTTATTGCGATTAGCAGGCTTATTTCGCCGCTAGGGGGATTTCTTACGATCTGGTTGATGCTTGCCGCTTATATATTCGCTATTGCCTTAATTGCTGTTGGATTTGGTGAATATTTGAATGTATTTTTGCCGATGATTGATAAAACCGTTGCGGCTTTTGGGGTGGTGCTTTTATTCGGCCTGTTAAATCTTGGTGGTGCCGATGTGCTGGTAAAAATTCAGACATTTATTGTTGTTCTTTTCATGATTGCACTAGTCGCCGTCTCCTTCGGTGGCCTTTACGGTGTCGAGGCCGCAAATCTATCACCAATGATACCAACGGGGTGGGACGCTGTTATTTTGGCAGTGGTTCCTGCTTTTTTCTCATACGGGGGATTTATGGTCGTCATGGAAATGGCCGGTGAGATAAAAAATCCCGCCAGAACTATTCCTATTGGCCTTGCTGTTAGTTTTATTGTGGTGCTCATCACCTATATCGCGCTTTCTTTTACTTTGGTTGGAAATATTGAATGGCAGACGCTCGCCGGGATGGATGCGCCGGTTACCCGGCTTGCTGAAATATTATTCGGTGACATAGGAGCAGTATTTGTAACGATTGCCGCCATCGGTGCTGCGGCAACATCTGTCAACGCCCTTATATTAGTGGCCTCGCGTGATATTATTGCTTTATCGGAAGCGGGACTTGCCTCTGCGCGCTTTTTGCCTGAACGTAGCGCCAGTGGCCGCCCGACGCTAGCGGTTATTTTGGTGATTATACTCTCAATTATTTCGCTAATGCTTGGCCAAACGGTGATGGAATATGCGGTTTGGGTTTCTGCCATTACCCTGATCTATCAGGCAATCATCGGACTTTCTCTGCTTTATGTTTTTAAAAAAGCCAGCGACGAATATCAGAAATCAGAATTTAAAATTTCTGAAAACTGGCTTAAGTTCTGGGGACTTGGTTCTATTATTATCTCGCTGGCTTTCCTATTTCTTGTTTTTCAGGATAGCCAAGGCCGCACCATAGGCGCCATCATCTATCTCGCCCTTGGTATTCTCTATTACCTTCTTCAAACAAAAAAAGGCCGAGCATAACCCGGCCTTAATTATAAAAATAAATCTTCGAATTTAATACCCGCCGAAGCTGCCCATCGGTCCTGGGAAAACGACTGGGCTTTCTGCGCCGTTTTTTGCAACTGCTGCTACGCCGAAGTAATAGTTATCTATCACTTGATTTTCGAAGATATATGTATCAACGTCACCGACATATTTGCTGTGGGTCCATTGATTGCCGTCCGTTAGACGCCAGTAAACTTTATATCCGGCGAGGTTTTCTGCCATTGCGCCGGTTGGTTTTGACCAGCTTATGACGGCGGAAGCGCGAACGGCACCTTTTAAGGTTACATCAGCCGGGAAAGGCGGTGCGGCAGCCATTTCGGCAAGGGCTGAGATATTTAATGAGGTGAGTTTCGCGGCATAGGCGAAATTTACGCCGGAAAGCACATCACCGTAAGGACGTCCGTCTTCAACGCGGATATCCTGATGCTGGCGGTCATAATGTTCGTTTGTTTCCATAATCCGCACACCGGGAATACCAACCGCGTTAAACGGGCGGTGATGACCACCGCGACCAAAACGGTCAAGGCGGTAAATCATCATAACGTCTAAATTAGGGATATATTTATCAGCCTGACGGTCAACAAATCTGGCAATGTTCCGTGAT
>JABJKT010000197.1 GCA_018660225.1 Kordiimonadaceae bacterium | reverse complement strand
CCCATAATTAAGTTGGCAACAAAAAAGCCAACGATGATCAAATATGCAATGTCAGGTGACTTGTCAAAAAGTGCCGGGCCAGGTCTTAATCCCTGGATCATCAGCGCGCCCAGAAATAATGCTGACGTCGCATTTCCTGGAACCCCTAGTGACAGAAGAGGAACCATCGAACTTGCGACCACTGCATTATTAGCGGCTTCAGGTGCAGCAATTCCCTCTGGAACACCGGTGCCAAATTCCTTATCCTTGTTGCTTCTTACGGCCTGGCCGTAAGATAGGTAAATTGCCATAAGCATGCCGGCACCGGGGATGATCCCCATAATATTACCAATTGCTGTTGACGTGCACCATGTCGGAAGCAGCCTTTTTATCATTTTCCAATCGGGCAATATACGTCCGACTTCTGGCACAGTGGCTTCTTGTGCACCTTCACTACGCTGCCTAACCATTTTCTCTACCATGTGGAAAACGCTGGCAACACCAAATAATCCAATAAGCATTGGTACGAATGGGACGCCTTCATAAAGCCAAACGCTGCCAAAATCATAACGCGGAAAACCGGTTTGCGGGCTTAAGCCGATGGTTGATACAAATAGACCTAGTGCACAAACGATGAGACTTTTAATAATATTTTTTCCACTTAATCCTGCCACAGTACTAAAGCCAAGGATAGCCAACGCACAATATTCCGCAGGCCCAAACTTGAGAGCATAAATAGCAAGTGCGGGTGCGAAAAACATCAATACAAGGGAGCTGGCAAGACCACCAAAAACGGAACTGATGGTCGATATTCCAAGTGCTTTTCCGGCTTGCCCGCGTTTGGTCATGGGGTATCCATCAAGCAATGTGACAACAGAAGAAGCTGTTCCGGGGATTTTTAATAGAATTGCCGGTATTGAACCACCGTAACAGGCGGAACAATAAACCCCAACCAGCAGCATCAAGGCAGTTGCTGGCTCAAGCGTAAACGAAATCGGGATAAGTACGGCCAATGTTACCGTGTCATTAATGCCCGGGATTGATCCAACTACGAGGCCAATCAAAACGCCCGCAAAAAGAAAAATAAACACTGAAGGCAACATTATCTGACTAAAAGCTAAAACTAAATGTTCCATAATATATTCCCTTTATTCAAGCAAGCCCGGCAACGGAATGTTTAAAATAAATGAGAACACGGCCCAACATAGCAAGACGGCAGCCAATGGTGTCATTGCAAGATATTTAATTGATCTATAACCGAACAAAATTGATAAAGACAAAACCAATATAAATGATGTGATAATATAGCCTAAGAAGGGCAATAATATAATATATGCGCCGATCCCCACAGCAGTAATCGCGATTTTAATAAGTGCACTCTTATTAATGTCTATCTTTTTATCATCATGCCTGTTTGTAATTGATTGAATTAAAAGCAACACCGATAGACCAATTAATATAGCGCTGATCCAAACAGGAAACTCGCTAGGTGTCTGAGGAAAGCTTTTCGCCTCCATAAAAATCAACGCGCCTGCGACCAATAACACAATGGATAGACAAGTATCTAATCTTACTGCTTTCAATGTCACGTCCTCTTCTTAAATTCAAATCTGGCCATTGTTATTGCGCCTTAAGGCTTGGTAATATTTGCTCTAAATTTTCAACAACTGAAACTACATATTTCCTAAATTCTTCGGGCGATCTATAGCTAATGGGATAGCCAGCTATTGCCATCTTTTCTGCATTCTCAGGGTCCAGAATAATACCTCTGAATGCTTCGGCAAGTTTCTGTTGAATGCCTGCCGGGGTAGCGGCAGGTACAGCAAGGCCTCTAAACGCACCCCATTCGATATCAATATTTTGCTCAATAAATGTTGGTAAATCTGGAAAAGACGCGTTTCGTTCTGCTGTCATAATACCTAAGCTTTTTAACGAGCCGTTTTTGATATATTCACTGGCTTCTGAAATGCCCATCATGGTCGCATCTACGTGATCACCCAAGATTTGCTGAATTTGCTCAGCTGCGCCCTTGTTGTGAAGATAGGTAAAATCCACGCCCGTTTTGCTGGAAAGAACCAAGCTGGCTATATGGTGCGACGTGGAATGACCGGAGGTGGAAATGGTAATTTTTTTGACTTTTCCCGCCTCTAGAAAATCTTCGATAGAATTATGAGGCGATCCTGCCGGGACAATCAATACTTCTGGGTCATAGCCGTACATTGCAATTAACCCGAAAGATAAATGATTATACGACGCATTTTTTGTAAAAGGGTTTGATGTAACAGAGGAGGAAAATGCAAGGAGATTATATCCATCTGCATCGGCCTGTGCTCCAGCAGTTTGGCCTATCACGCCACCGCCACCGGGCATGTTGCGCACGACTATTTTATTATCATTTAAATAATTTGGCGCCACTGCGGCAAGCATTCTTACTGTTGTGTCAACGCCTCCACCGGGTGAATAAGGAACGATAACTGTCAACTCTTTTGCGGGGAAACTTTCGACATCATCGTTTGATACATTGACGGCCTTTTCACCGCAAGCGCCCAGTAATAACCCCAAGACTAAAATGACTGTATTTCTAGTTATATTCATCCTATTTTTCCTTTTCCTTGGTTCTCACGGTTTATTTATCTGATCTGATTTCTTTTAAATAGTTATACACAGTATGACGTGACATATCGAGAATGCGTGCAACCTGTAATACCACGCCCCTAAATTCAAAAACTTTGCGCAACTCAAGCATTTCCACGACTTTCACTTTTTCTTTTTTGTTGAGCTGAGTCGGTTCTTTGCCTTTACCGACGGTTGCTATTATTTCCAAGATTACGGAATCCATTGTTTCGTGAAAATTGTTGGCTAAATTTTCTTCCGATGGAGCAGAGAAGTCCATACCCAGACCAACAATTTCTTCAAGCGTTTCTTTCGCAACAATCAAGTTTGTTAGATCAAAAGTTAAACTCATACAGGCAACGATTTTACCGTCTCCATTTCTATAAAAAAGAGTAGTATTTCTGGTCACTCGACCATCTTTTGTAGCACTACGGTAATTAAATAAATTTTCGGAGCTGTCACTTATCGTATTATCTTCTTGAACCAACCGTTTATATATCAGGTCAGTAATTGGTGCGCCTAGTTTCCTACCGCTTATATTTCCTGCGATATGTACAAGAGAATACCGTAAATCTGTTAGATCATGAACGGTTACTTCACAACTTTCCCCCAATGACCGCTGAAGGCCATCAGCGGTTGCAATTAGCGTGTCAATTATGTCCGTTCTTTTCATGTCTCTCTCTTCTTTGAATATCTCATGAAGGTATCGCTGACATATTAGCATGTCAATAAACTTATACAATAATTTGAAATATGAAAAAATAGTGTTGAAAAAATAAACATAAAAAGTTATAAAGAGTTATATTTAAAAGATATTCAAATATATAAATATTATACAAAATGTTGAAATGAAATATACTTTTGCTTACCATTCAGAGTTACGCTAACATTACGCATAGTAAAATTGGCTCTGGATTCGTTATAAATTTAGCTAATTTATCACATTTGACCATTAGTACTGACACCGTTTAAAGGAATATAAATGAAACGTGAAACCAAGTTAATGCACTATGGGAGATCTCCACAACCAGGACCTGCCAATCCTCCTGTAGTAAGAGCGTCAACTATATTACATGAAACTGTGGCAAGCTTTCGCGACACCAACAAGCGCAGGGAAAAGGACGATACTGTCTTATCATACGGACGAAGGGGTACGACAACAGCATATGCCCTTGCGACTGCCGTTTGTGATTTAGAGGGCGGCGAAGCCAGCTTCTTATTTCCTACGGGAATAGCCGCGCTTGCCGGTGCGATTTCAGCATATTCAAGCTCGGGAGATCATGTATTAATCGTCGATAGCATTTTCCCCGCAACGCGCACCTATTGTGAAAATCAACTTCGCAAGAATGGTGTTGAAATTGATTATTTCCCCGCCGATGCAATAGATATTGAAAAATGGGTAAAACCTAATACGAAAGCGGTAATTGTAGAAACGCCCGGCTCAATGACATTTGATATTATGGATTTGGAAAAATTTTGCAACAATGCAAAAAAACATAACTTAATCATCATTGCTGACAATACCTACGGCTCAGGATGGTATTATCGGCCACTCGAATTTGGCTGCGATGTATCTGTAATAGCAGGCACTAAATATCTTAGCGGTCACGCTGACGTTATGATGGGCATAGCAACGTTGCGACAAGAAATATCAGCACCACTGCGCCAATTAGTACATAACACGGGTCAAATCCTAGCACCTGACGAAGCATATGCATGCTTACGTGGCATGAGAACTCTAAACCTTCGTTTAGAACGGCACGAACAAACTGCGCTTGCCATAGCAAATTGGCTATCCAAGAGAGATGAGGTGGTTGAAGTATTGCATCCTGGTCTTACAAGTCACCCAAGAAGCGAAATTTGGAAACGTGATGCAAGTGGTTGCAATGGAATGTTTAGCGTCAAGTTTAAGTCGGACTTTGCCGCAGATGATTTTATGGATAATCTCAAATTGTTCTCAGTTGGTACATCTTGGGGTGGTTTTGAAAGTTTAGTAATGCCGATCGAACCCTATAAAAAACGCAAATACAAACCTGAAAACATATCTCTTCCCATGATACGTTTCCAGACAGGGTTGGAGCATCAAGATGATTTACTTGAAGACTTAAATAGCGCTTTCTCATCTCTAAAAGAAACGAAGTAAAGCTCTATTCCCATAGTTCACACCCGTGCTGAAAAGAAATCGCTTATATCCAATTAAGTTTTCATACCTTTATTGATTTCTCGGCTATGCGTCCTCCGCAAGGGCCTAACCTATTTCTTTTTGGAGTATCTGAATGTCCGCTTTGGGTCGAAAGCAGACTCTCATAAATAATACAAAAAGGCATTTATCTGGCTTAATCTGAATGCTTTCTTTCAGCCAGAAGCAGACATTACGAATGTTCCATTTTAGACCTATGGATGATTATGGTGGAATAGATGAAGCTTTTGAGTTATTTTTTAAATTGTTAAGAATTAATCGGGTTTATGGGAGAGTGATTTTGTCTGCGGGAAGACCAAGAAAAAAAGAAAAACCAGACGAGATTAAGTCGGTAGTCCTTACTTTTACCATTATTGAATTTTTGGCAAAGTGCGATAGGCCACTTGGTGTAACTGAAATTGCAACTGCTCTAGACCTGGAAAAACCACGAGTTTATAGGCACCTGCGCACTCTTTCAGACATAGGTTATATTGATCAAGACTCAAGTACAGACAAGTATTGCTTGAGCATGAAGTTCTTTTGGCTTGGAAAAGATGTAGAAAGTAAAATTGATCTAATAAGTGTTTCACGGCCGGCTATGCAGCAATTAAAAGATACCCTCGGAACTGCCGTTACACTTTCCACCATAAGCGAAGATAATATTTGTGTTTTGGATATCTTACGTGGCTCATCGCAAATTGATATCAGCACACGGCCGGGGTCAACTTTTCCGCTTCATGCTACTGCCCAAGGGAAAATAGCACTCGCCTTTGGTCATTCAAGTTTGCGGGATAAAATATCAAATAAAGCACTTGAAAAATTTACCACATATACCATCATTTCCGACGGCATTTTAGCAAAAGAAATTGAAAAGGTTAGATCGCAGAACTGGGCTATTGCGCCGGAAGAAATCACACTCGGCATAAATGCCCTTGCCGCACCAATACTAGATCATCACAATCAATTAGTAGGTACTATCGGCATTTTATCTTCCATTCATGAACTGACTAGTAAACCTACTATAAAACAGATTGAAGCGGTAAAAACCGCGGCTTTGGAAATATCAATTCGTCTTGGTTTTAAACGTGACAATGCTTAGGAATTTTCCTCATACCAACTGAGCACTTCATTCAATGAAAGCCCAACAATTTCAATTATTTTTTCGACTTCATCTTTCGATATTATAAACGGCGGCGCAAAAACAAGAGTATTGCCAAGGGCACGGAGAATTAATCCGTGGCTTAAAGCTGCATCTTCTACTTTACGGCCCATCATTAAAGCAGGGTCAAAGCCGTCTTTTGTTTTTTTGTCTTTCACCAATTCAATAGACGCCATTAAACCTACCCCGCGTACATCACCGACCAAAGAGTGGTTTTTGAAACTATGTAATCCTTGCTGAAACAAGGGAGCGACTTTTTTGATATTATCCAGCGTATTAAGTTCGTCATATTGGTTGAGGGTTTCAAGTGCAACTGCAGCACATACTGGGTGTCCGCTATAGGTGTAACCATGACCGAAAATGCCTACTTTATCGCTGCCCTTTTTCATAGCCTGATAAATCTGTTCTGACACAAGTAATGCTGAAATTGGAAGGTAAGCCGAAGAAAGGCCTTTAGCGCATGTAATCATATCAGGTTTAATTCCATAAGTTTCACATCCCCAATAATTACCCGTGCGACCAAATCCGCAAATCACTTCATCAGCAATTAATAAAATGTCGTATTTTTTAAGTACTTTTTGAAGTTTTTCAAAATATGTATCCGGCGGAACAATTACACCGCCTGTACCCATAACGGGCTCAGCAAAAAAGGCGGCAATTGTATCTGGGTCTTCTTGTAATATTTGT
>JABJKT010000196.1 GCA_018660225.1 Kordiimonadaceae bacterium | reverse complement strand
CCAACAATTGTCGCTTGCTTGTAGCGGTGCCAAGTGCTGAAGGTTTTAAGGTCATCGACAGCTTTTCACGCATTGTAAGATTAGGAGAGGGACTAAAAGAAGATAAAAAAATATCTGATAATGCCACCGAAAGAACATTGTCCGCCCTAAAAATCTGTAAAGATAAAATGAAGCGCCGCGGCGTCACCCGCATGTGGAACGTAGCTACACAGGCCTGCCGCGAAGCCGAAAATGGTGATCATTTTGTAAGGACCATTGAAGAGCAGATTAAAATCAAGCTTGATATTATTGATCCAAAAGAAGAAGCCCGCTTAGCGGTAATGGGTTGTAAGGCACTACTCGATACCAATTATAACCGCGGCATTATTTTTGATATTGGTGGTGGCAGCACAGAAGTTATCTGGATCGAATTTGATCATAATCGAAATCCTGAAATTATTGATTGGATATCAATTCCGCTCGGCGTTGTAAACCTGTCGGAAGAATATGGCACAAAAGATGCCCTTGCCGCTGAACATTACGTAGAAATGAAAGAACGGGTCAAAGAACACATTGTTCCGTTTGAAGAAAAGCATAATGTATCATCATCGATTGATCTTAATAAAGTACAGCTTATGGGAACGTCCGGCACGGTAACCACGCTAACGAGTATGCATTTAAAGCAGACCGTTTATGACCGCTCTGAAGTGGACGGCGCGTGGATGAAGTCCGGTGACCTCATCAAACTATGTGAGGATTTATCTAAAATGGATTATGCTCAGAGACTTGCACTTAATAACATTGGTAATGACCGGGCCGAACTCGTTGTGGCAGGTTGCGCGATATTTGATGCCATCGTTGATGTTTGGCCTATTGGCGATGTTCGGGTCGCTGACCGCGGTATCCGCGAAGGCATGCTTCATCATTTAATGGACGAACAAAGACGCCTGAACAAAGCCAAAAGACGCAAGAAAAGCCGCAAGCGTTATTATTTAAACCGCAAAAAGAAACAAAATAATAATCAGCAGGCATCAAATGATTAAAAAGCCCAAGCTTAGTAAAACCGGAAAAGTCAGACGGGTTGATCCGCGCGGTATTACACGTGGTAAAAAAACACGGGTTAAAACGGCGAAATACCGCAAAACATCATCTACCCGCTGGCTGCAACGTCAACTGAATGACCCTTATGTGGCCGCTGCAAAAAATGACGGATACCGAAGCCGCGCCGCTTATAAAATTATAGAACTTGATGAAAAATTTGGTTTTCTACACGGTGCAAAATCAGTTGTTGACCTTGGTGCGGCCCCCGGTGGCTGGACACAGGTTGCCGCAAAGCAGTGCGCGGGCAATGTTAGTATCGTTGGAATTGACCTTCTTGAAGTGGCCCCAGTAGCGGGTGCACAGATGCTTGAAATGGATTTTACCACCGATGAAGCCGAACAAGCACTGCTTGATTTGATAGATGGCCCGGTTGATCTGGTAATGTCCGACATGGCCGCATCGACAACCGGCCATCAAAACACAGATTATATCCGCACAATAGGTCTAGTAGAACTGGCTTTTCATTTTGCAAAGAAAGTGCTGTGTGAAAACGGCACGTTCGTTGCCAAAGTATTCGCCGGCGGCACCGATAACGAATTGCTCGCCGATCTAAAAAAATACTTCAAATCCGTAAGACACTTCAAACCCCCGGCCAGCAGATCAGAAAGCAAAGAGACTTATCTTGTGGCGCAGGGGTTTAAGAGAAAATAATTCATTTTACTGATAGCCATTTAATTCTAATTAATGTTACATAGGAAATGTAATTTTAATTGATTAAATTTGGCTCAATACTTTATGGAAATTGAAGAAACAGCGCTGCCACGTAATACTCATGTCATAAGAGGACATAAGGATGCGGAGATGTTATTTCTCGATGCTTATAATGCGGAAAAAATTCATCATGCGTGGATGATTACCGGGCCAAAAGGTATTGGTAAAGCGACACTTTCTTATAAACTCGCAAGATTTCTTTTAAATAATCCGCCTGAAGCAGATCAGGGGCCGGGATTATTTGGTGATGTGCTGGAAAAAACGGCTGTTACTTCCCTTGATACTGATCTTGAAAGTCCAGCAAATAGGCTTGTGACGGCAGGCAGCAATGGCGACCTTATGGTCACTGAACGTACTGAAGACCCTAAAACTGGCAAAATGCGCAACAATATTCTTGTTGATGATGTGCGCAAAATTAATAACTTCTTTCATAAAACATCAAGTGATGGTGGTTGGCGGGTGGCTATCGTTGATACGGCCGACGAAATGAATAGAAATGCCGCCAATGCCATTCTTAAGATACTTGAAGAACCACCAAAAAATTCAATTTTGATCATTCTGGCCCATGCACCAGGTAAACTGCTGCCAACCATTAAATCACGTTGCCGGATGCTGCCACTTAAGCCGTTAAAATCGACGACCGTGCGTGAAATACTCGTTCATAAATATCCTGATCTGGAACAGGACATCATTGACGGTTATGTCAGCCTTTCAAATGGTAGCCCCGGTTATGCTATCTCATTGATTGAGCATAAGGGCCTTAAATTATACGGCGAAATGCTTGGGCTGCTTTCGACTATGCCTAATATCAATGTGCCATTGATGCATGATTTCGCTGGTGCGATCACCACCAAAAAATCGGGCGATATGTTTTTGCTATTTTCAGAAATGTTATCCCAATTTATCAGCCGCATGATCCGCCATGTCAGTTACCTAAATAGTGAACATACCCACAACATCAAAGAAGCACTTGAGAATGAGTTTAAATTGATGGAAGAGCTTGGCACGATAATTCCGCTTGATCAGTGGGCCGAGCTGTGGGAAAAGATATCGGAAAAAATGAAAGTTACTGATCTTCTGAATATGGACCGAAAACAAACCGTTATAGATATACTTAATATGATTAATGGCGCACTACGCGCAAAATAAATAATGAGAGAATAATTTTAATGCCTGGTAAGCCATCTTTTTACATAACCACACCGATTTATTATGTGAATGACATCCCCCATATAGGTCACGCTTATACCACGCTGGCTTGTGATTATCTGGCGCGTTTTAAACGGCTCGACGGGTTTGACGTTATGTTCCTGACCGGAACTGATGAGCACGGCCAAAAGGTTGAAAAGTCGGCCGAAGCGGCGGGAATGACACCGATTGAGCTTTGCGATAAAGTGTCGCAGCGTTTTCGTGAACTTGCAGACTTTATGAATTATTCCCATGACGATTTCATTCGCACAACAGAAGAGCGCCATAAAATTTCCTGTCAGGCCTTATGGACCAAGCTGGAAGAAAACGGCCATATCTATCTGGACAAATATGCCGGATGGTATTCAGTTCGTGATGAAGCTTTTTACGGCGAAGGCGAATTAGAAGAAAAAGACGGTGAAAAAGTAGCCCCAACCGGCGCACCCGTTGAATGGGTCGAAGAAGAAAGTTATTTCTTCCGCCTCAGCGCTTGGGAAGACAGGCTGCTTGAGTTTTATGAAAATCTACCGCAAACCGTTCTGCCAAACAGCCGCAAGAATGAAGTGAAGAGCTTCGTTAAAGGCGGGCTTCGTGATTTATCAGTATCACGCACCAGTTTTAAATGGGGCATTCCAGTACCTGGTAATGATAAACACATTATGTATGTGTGGATTGATGCGCTGACTAATTATATGACCGCGGCCGGTTATCCGGACATGGATAGTGAGAAATTCCAGAAATTCTGGCCTGCTGACATTCACATGGTTGGTAAAGACATCCTCCGCTTTCATGCGCTTTACTGGCCAGCCTTTTTAATGGCCGCTGATATTGATCCAGCAAAACGTGTTTTCGCCCATGGTTGGTGGACCAACGAAGGACAGAAAATATCAAAATCACTCGGCAATGTAATTGACCCGTTCCAAATCGTAGAAGAGTTTGGCCTTGATCAGGTAAGATATTTCTTAATGCGCGAAGTGCCGTTTGGTAATGATGGCGATTTTAACCGCCAAGCGATGATAAACCGTATCAATAGTGACCTTGCCAATGATCTTGGTAATCTGGCGCAGCGAAGCCTTAGCATGATCTTCAAAAACTGTGATGGCGTCATGCCGTCTCCGGGTAAGCTAACGGATACTGATAAAGATATACTGACCGCCGTTGATAGTCTACTTCCAAAAGTGCGTGACCATATTGAAGTTCAGGCGATCAGCAAATCACTGGAAACAATCTGGAAATTGGTTTCAGATGCTAATGGTTATTTCGCCGGGCAGGAGCCATGGGCATTGAAGAAAACCGATCCTGACCGGATGGCAACGGTTCTTTATACAACTGCTGAAATTATCAGACAAATCGCAATTCTTATTCAGCCGATTATGCCGGATAGCGCGGCTAAACTACTTGACCAACTAAAAATCCCTGCGGATGAGCGCGGCTTTGATCAACTTGGCGGCGATCATAGGCTTGCGTCTGGTTTTGAAATGGACAAACCAGAGGGCGTTTTCCCAAGGTTCGTTGATCAATGACTATGCCAAAAGATATGATAGTTGATAGCCACTGCCATCTTAACTACGGCACCATGGCTGATGATATGGACGGCGTTATCGCGCGGGCAAAAGACGCCGGCGTTGGTACCATGCTTGCCATTAACGCTCGTCTTAAGGAATTTTCCGAAGTTCTGGACATTGCCATAGCGCATGATAACATTTGGGCCACTGTCGGCAGTCATCCCCATGATGCGGAAGATGAATGGGGTATAAAACCAGAGCAGCTTATTGCTCTTTCTGCTCATGAAAAAGTGGTTGGCATCGGTGAAACGGGACTTGATTATTATTATGACCATGCGCCGCGTGATAAACAGCAGCAAAATTTCATCGCCCATATTGAAGCGAGCCGGGAAACCGGACTTCCGCTTATTGTCCATGCCCGTGACGCCGATGACGACTGCGCGCGCATCATGCGCGATGAAATGAAAAAGGGTGAATACCCGGCCGTTATTCACTGCTTTACTGCGAGCGAAGAGTTTGCAAGGCAGAGCTTAGATATCGGATGCTATATTTCAATTTCCGGCATTGTTACCTTTAAAAGTGCTAAAGAACTTCAGGACGCCGTAAAAATCATACCGCTTGATAAAATGCTGATAGAAACGGACGCGCCCTTTTTAGCCCCGGTGCCCATGCGCGGCAAACCGAATGAGCCATCATATGTTAAATATACCGCAGAATTTATGGCAAACCATATGGGCGTCAGTTACCAAGAGCTGGCAAAAACAACTACAAACAATTTCTTTAAGCTATTTTCTAAAACAGAAAGGCCGAAAGAATAAATGAAAGTCACGATTTTAGGATGTGGCACATCACAAGGTGTACCACGGGTCGGCGGAAGGCTAAATAATGGCTGGGGTCTTTGTGATCCTAAAAACCCTAAAAATCGCCGCAGACGTGTTTCTATAATGGTAGAGCAGGGCGATACCCGCATCATTGTTGATACGGGTCCTGATTTTCGCGAGCAATGTTTAAGCGCCAACATTTCAACGCTTGATGGCATTCTTTATACCCATGATCACGCTGATCACACCCACGGCATTGATGATTTACGGGCCATTGCCCAGAATATGAAAAAAGATGTGCCAGTTTACGGCAACAAACATACTCTTGGTGTGCTTAAAAATCGCTTTGAATATATATTTATGAGCAGAAAAAACTATCCTTCGATCTGCACCGATCATGAAATTGACAATAGCCCCTTTTCTCTAGGCGATATTGATATTCAACCGATTGACCTAATTCATGGAAGCATCATTACTTACGGCTACCGTTTCGGTAATGTTTGTTACACGACCGATTTTAATGAAATACCGCAGAAAAGTGATCAGCATCTTTACGGCCTTGACTACTGGATTATTGATTGCCTGCGTGAAAACCCGCACCCAACCCATTGTCACCTTGACCAAGTTTTAGAGTATGTAGAAAAATATAAGCCTAAACATACGATCCTTACTCATATGACAGCCGAAATGGACTACGAAACTTTAAGAATTAAGTTGCCAAATGGGGTCGAACCCGCCTATGACGGAATGATCTTAAATAATTAGAATGCCCCTATGGAAAATGTAAAACGTAATATCTTTCTTCTGTCCATGGCACAGTTCATTACTCTGGCTTCTGTGGTAACAGTGGTGACTTATTCAAGCTTGGTCGCCAAGATGATGACTGGTAGCACGTCACTCGCAACCATTCCTTCTGCTACAGCCTTTATTGCGACGGCCGCATTTGCCTTTCCTGCATCAATATTTATGAGGAAATTTGGCCGTAAGGCTGGCTTTTACACAGGCGCACTATTTGCTGGTTTCAGTGGATTAATTGCCGTTATTGCTATTTATCAGAATAATTATTACCTCCTTTGTTTTTCAACATTCTGCCACGGGACATACCAGTCATTTGCAAACTATTATCGCTTCACAGCGATGGAAGTATCCCCTAAAAAATATCATAAACAGGCTGTTTCATATGTTATTGCAGGCGGTGTTTTTGCGGGACTTAGCGCACCAACATTAGCGCAATTTGCTGAAGCTAATTATTTTGAACCAGTACAATATGCCGGAACTTACTGTTTAATCATTGCTTTAAGTTTAGTAGCACATTTCCTTATCTTTATGATTAAGCTTCCAAAGCGGAACAAAAAGGTTACCACAGAAGATCGACCTAATCCTAAAGTCATGGACGTTTTAAAAAGGCCTGCTTTTATTTGCGCTTCTTTAAGTGCCGCTTGTGCTTATCTTTCCATGTCGTTTATAATGACCGCAACCCCGCTTGAAGTGGTTGAGGTATGCGGCTATCAAATCTCCGATGCCGCCGGGGTAATTCAGTGGCATTCCATGTCAATGTTCGCGCCAGCCATTATCACCGGAACGCTTATTGCACGCTTTGGATCGATAAAAATCATTCTAACGGGCATGATTATTATGTTAGCCTCGACCCTGACGTCGAAGTCAGGAATTGAGCTATATAATTTTTACGGTGCCCTTATTTTAATCGGTGTTGGCTGGAACTTTATGTTTACGGCAGGAACCACACTGCTTGAACATGCTTATGATGAACATGAAAAAGCATACGTGCAGGGTCTTAACGATCTTGTGGTTTTTGGACTAGCAGCACTTGCAACGCTCGCGTCAGGCTTTATGCTAGAAACTGTCGGTTGGGATATGATGAACAATCTTGTCATCGTCGTTCTTATCTTGCTGATCGCCGTAATATTATGGTTTGTACGGGTGAGGGACACCAAACCCAAAGACAGATCAGATGCTATTATTTAATAAAGGATAAAATATGTTTCGATTAAAAATATTTACATTACTTTTCATCGTTCTCAGTGCTATTTCCGCCCAGGCTGAAACGGTAAAGGTCAAAATTGAAACAACAATGGGTGATATACATCTTGATCTATACGCTGATAAAGCACCGATCACAGTTTCAAATTTCCTACGCTATATTGATGGCGGCCATTTTAATGGTGGTGGATTTTACCGTGTGGTTAGAATGAATAATCAAGCCCAAAACAATATTAAAATAGAAGTTATCCAAGGCGGCATGAGCGGCAATAGCGATATTGGGCTTTTTGAACCAATTACTTTAGAGCGCACCAACTTGACTGGCATTAAACATGAAGACGGCACAATATCAATGGCACGCGGCGGGGCGGATACGGCCAGTTCTGAATTTTTTATCTGCGTAAATGAACAGCCTAGCCTTGATTTCGGTGGTATGAGAAATGCTGATGGTCAGGGCTTTGCCGCCTTTGGCAAGGTCACCATGGGTATGGATGTGGTTCGCGCTATTCAAAATGTAAAAACAGATACTCCCGAAGGTGCCCTTGAATATACCAGTGGACAGAGTGTGCTTGCCCCGGTGATTATTAATTCATTCAGCCGAGAGTAAAATTGCCAAAACCACTCGAAGTAACAATAACGGTCGGCACGTCATTTAGCATTGGCGGCGCATTTGAGAACCCGGATAAATTTAAACCAATCGCCGAAAGATCCGTTTTATGTGATGGTAACGGGCTCGATTTTATGCTGGACACTTTTGATCAGTATAAAACCAATGCCAGCTTTTTCATTGAATGTGCAAACCATTATTATTTCGGCGACGGGCCAATGAAATCTATCGTTGATAAAATTCAAGCACATGGGCAAGACACCCAACTGATGATTAATCCCGGCTGGTTTTATTATGACAAATCAGCGTCCTATTCACAAAATGACAGCTGCGTAGAACGTGATTATGCAGAGCTTAAGACTATATTTGAAAAATCCATTGCTGCTTTTAAAAGAATGACCGGCAAAAAACCTGATGCGATCCGCACGGGAAATTGTCAGATTGATAAACAGGTCTATAAAATCATGGCCGAACTCGACATCGCAATCAGTTCTAGCATCGGACAGGGCATATTTAGACCCGACGGCAAAGATATGCTGCTCTATTCAGGAAGGACTAAAGTAGACGGCATTATGGAAGTACCTATTTTTACCTATTCGGATAAAGATGTCATGGGTCGCTTCCCATCAAAGACGCTGCAGATAACCAGTTGTTCGTGGCCGGAAATGAAATATATTTTAGAAAAGGCACGAAAAACGGGTATTGAAAATATTGTTCTTGTTAGCCAACCCTTTGATTATATAAAGAAAAGGGACAACCGGTATCTTGAAATCACAAAAAACCGCGTCAATCAGTCACGACTACAAAAATTATGCGCCTATATAGCAGAGCATGATCAGGACTTTACAACGGTTGATTTTGGATCCCAGGCGGATCAGTGGAAATCCCTTGAACAGGAAAATATCAAAAACTTCAAAATCCCGACCCGTTATAGAAACGGACGTAAACTTCAGAATTTAATAAATGATCTTTTTTGGAATTATTAATAAATAGATTAAATATTAGCAAAAAATAGCAGTTTTCTTACGGCAATAAACATCTATAAAAAATCAACTATTTACAATACGGAATAATAAGTTAAATTAAAATGTCTTTTTAGCTAAAAAGCATTGCAAAATGCAGATAATATAGGTAAATAAGTCTCGCATACTATGCGAAGGGTAAGGGGAAATTACCAACTTTGATTTTATATTCTATATCGAAGAGTCTCTCTTTACACATTAAATAGGTGCGTACGCGTAAAATTATTAATAAAACCCCTTACGAGGTTTATGTATGACCACACATGATGACGTTGTTGAAGAAAGACGTAATTTTCTTTATATAGCCACAGGCGCTGCCGGTGCAGTTGCAGCTGGCGCGGCCGTTTGGCCACTAATCGATCAAATGAATCCTTCAAAAGATGTACTTGCACTTTCTTCTATCGAAGTTGATATAAGTGTAATCGCTGAAGGTGAAAGCGCCGTATTCCTATGGCGCAAAAATCCAGTATTTATTCGCCACCGTACTGCGGAGGAAATCGCTAGAGCAATAGCCGATGATAATGCTGAAGATTTAATTGATCCTCAGACGGACGCTGAGCGCATCCAAAAACCTGAATGGCTTGTGATGAGCGGTGTATGTACCCACTTTGGCTGTATTCCACTTGATCAACAAGGTGACTTCGGCGGATGGTTCTGCCCATGTCATGGTTCACATTATGATATTTCCGGACGTATTCGCAAGGGCCCTGCGCCAAGCAATCTGCCGGTTATGGATTATGTATTCCTTGACGATTCAACAATTAAGATCGGGTAGGATTAAAAATGGCTTCAGATAAAAAATACGAACCTACAAATCCGACATTGAAATGGGTGGAAGATCGTCTGCCTATTATGGGATTTGTTTATAATGCGGTTGGTGCAGGATATCACGTACCTCGTAACTTGAACTACTGGTGGAACTTCGGTGTTCTTGCCGGCTTCATGATGGTTGTACAAATTGTTACCGGTATTGTTCTTGCGATGCATTATATCCCTGATATTACCGTTGCATTTGATAGTGTTCAACATATCCGCCGTGATGTTAACTACGGTTGGCTTCTTCAGGCGGTCCATGCCAACGGGGCTTCTATGTTCTTCGTTGTGGTTTATATTCACATTCTCAGGGGTTTTTACTTCGGGTCTTATAAATCACCTCGTGAAATACTCTGGTTCTTAGGCATCATTATATATCTTATTATGATGGCAACAGGCTTTATGGGTTATGTATTACCATGGGGGCAAATGAGCTTCTGGGGTGCTACAGTGATTACCAACTTTTTCAGTGCCTTTGATTTTATCCCATTCATTGGTGATGGACTTGTTGAATGGCTTTGGGGAGGATTTGCGGTTGATCAACCAACTCTAAACAGATTCTATTCACTTCATTACCTGCTACCATTTGTTCTGGTCGGTGTTGTTATCCTTCACATTTGGGCCCTGCATATTCCAGGCTCAACCAATCCGCTTGGTATTGATGTTAAAGGACCACAGGATAAAATCCCGTTCCATCCTTATTATACTGCTAAAGATGCATTTGGCCTCGGCGTGTTTATTATTTTCTTCTCAGTGTTTATTTTCTATATTCCGGATTTCCTTGGACATCCTGACAATTACATTGAAGCAGACCGTCTCAAAACACCTGCACATATCGTTCCTGAGTGGTATTATCTACCGTTCTACGCGATCCTTCGGGCAATCCCTGATAAGCTGCTTGGTATTGTTGCAATGTTTGGATCAATCATGATCCTGTTTGCAATGCCATGGCTTGATGGTGCGAGAATTCGTTCTATGCGTTTCCGTCCACTTTCCAAGTTTTTCTTCTGGATATTTGTAGTGAATGGATTGTTCCTTGGCTATCTAGGTCAAATATCACCTGACGATATACTTGCATTTGGTTGGACAGCGCTAACATATGCACAAATTGCAACATTCTATTACTTCGCTTATTTCTTAGTAGTTATGCCGCTAGTGAGTAGAATGGAAACAACTAAACCAGTACCAACCAGCATTGCTGCTGCCGTACTCGACGCTAATAAGAAAGGCTAAAATGATGAAAAACATCAATATAAAAGGCCTATTGGCTACAATCGTAACGGCAGCATTGCTTAGCAGTGGTGCCAATGCGGCTACGGAGGGTGCGATGCACCCTGAAAAACACGATTATACTTCAACTGGTATATTTGGAAAATTTGATATTCCGTCACTACAGCGCGGACTTCAGGTTTATACGGAAGTATGTGCAGCGTGTCATTCAATGGATCTAGTTGCTTTTCGCACACTAGAAGATCTTGGCTATAACGAAGATGAGATTAAAGCCATTGCCATTGAGTATGAATATGAAGACACGTTTGATGATGATGGTGAATTAATCTCACGTCCGGGTACTCCGGCTGATTACTTCCCAGCACCATTTGCCAATGAAAAAGCAGCTCGTTCTGCTAACGGTGGATCACTTCCACCGGACTTTTCAACATTGATCAAAGCACGTGAGCATCTTTCATTCTTCCCATGGGCTACGGTTTACGGTGAAGATTATGTTGTTGCCTTAATGACCGGTTATCATGATGAAGCGCCAGAAGGTTTCGAATTGACTGAAGGTCTTTATTATAACGATTATTTTACAGACTATGCGATTGCAATGGCACCGCCACTGTTTGATGATTTTGTCGAATAT
>JABJKT010000195.1 GCA_018660225.1 Kordiimonadaceae bacterium | reverse complement strand
TCGGCCAATCACATCGCCCATCATAAATCTGATAAGGACTTCGAAAAGAAATTCCCAACCACCAAGGAAAAGATGTTGGCACCTGTTGAGCTTAGCGTGCTTGATGATAAAGGCGCACTGCTTGACGAAGTAAAATTCATTCTAGACATGATCGCCGAAGCCGATATCGTTCTATCCGGTGGCCACCTACATATTACAGAAATATTCCCACTATTTGAAGAAGCTCGCACGAGAGGTGTAAAAAAACTGCTCGTAAATCATCCATCATATCTAATCGATGCCACAGAAGCCGAAATGGGTGAATTGGTGCGAATGGGCGCCTATCTCGAACACAGCATGTGCATGTTTGTCCCCGGATCAAAGTTCCACTTCTATACCCCAGAAAACCTCGACAATCTTATCAAGGCTGGCACGGTAGATAAAACAATCCTCGGTTCCGACCTCGGCCAAATGGGTAACCCAACCCCAGTAACTGGCTTCAAAAACGTCATCGCCACCTGTCTGGACCTTGGTTATTCACACGAAGACATTAAAAAGATGGTCGGCGGTAATGCGGCGGATTTGATTGGGTTGGATTAATTTCCAAATAAATGGATGAGAGTGGTTGGAAGCCTCCGTGCCCAATCATTTTCTGAATGGAGGCCGCATTCTTCTACTTCGTCATAGAGTTTGAAATTGCCTGACATAAGTTCAACGGCTCTTCGTAAATCGTCAACGGCGTCTTCGTTGGCGGCCTGGTCGCAGGTTGACAGTCCTTCGTGAGTGCCAATGCCCATATATATTTTGTCGGCTTTAACGCGTCTTCTTTTCAGTAGTTTAAAAATAGCGCCTTTGGCCACGTTAAAGTGAGGGGCTTTCGATTAGGTATTTTGAAAAAAGTTCTGATGAAACGGCAGTATAAAGGGTAATCAGGCCGCCGTAGGATGATCCGCCAAGGGTTCTGTATCTCGGTGTTTTTCCGACGTTATATTTTTGCTCAATAAGCGGTAAGACTTCTTGTTCAAGAAAATCAGGATATGAACTACCCATTGGTTCTTCGATATAGGGCGTTAAATATTCATCGGGCCACGGAAGATATTCATTGGCCCGGTCCGCATAGGACAGCGTATCGATGCCGACAACGATTATCGGTTCCAAATTTCCATTTTTTATTAGGGACGGGAGGATTTCATCCATTTGCCATTCCTGACCGGTCATGCTGTCCTCAGCGGAATATAAATTCTGTCCGTCATTCATGTATAAAACCGGGTAGGGCTCTTCTCGCTCCCGGTCATAACCTTCAGGCAGTAATATTCTTAAACTGCGCTCGTTATCAAACACCTTACTTTTCAGTGTTATGATTTGCGTAGCCGCACGCGCTTGAGCAAAGCCAAAAAAACATAGAAAAATTAAAATATATATTGAACGGTTGACCAAAATATTCCTTACTCCTTATATTGCTTACAATAAATAAATGAAATTCTAGGATAAAGCCATGGGGAAAAATAAAAACTACTCTGATGCCGAACTTGGCATGGACCGAAAAATCGACCGCCGTGATTTTTTAAATGGTGTTAGCATCGGTGTTACTGCCGCAATGCTTGGCCCGACGCTGATGGCAAATGCGCAAAGTTCTGATTATATTCCGGCACAGGATAAAGAAGGCTATTACCCACCTGAATTGATGGGAATACGCGGCGATCATACCGGATCATTTGAAGCATCGCACACGGTTCGTGACGGCCGGTTCGTAAACGGTAAAGATACTGGCGAAGACTATGATCTTGTGGTTGTGGGCGGTGGTATCAGCGGATTAGCTGCTGCGTGGTTTTATAGACAATCTGCTGGGCCTGACGCAAAAATATTAATCATTGATAATCATGATGATTTTGGTGGCCATGCCAAACGTAATGAATTTACCTATGAAGGCCGTAATATTATCGTCAATGGCGGCACACTTAATATCGAACAGCCAACCAATTACAGCACCGTTGCAATGGGATTGCTGCGTGAGCTGGGTATTGATACCGATGATTATCACGCCAAAACCGATGAAATGGTCAGATATTATAGAAATAACGGCTACCACGGTGCGACATATTTTGACGAGGAAACATTTGGTGCAGAAGGGCTTTATAATAAACCTGCTGATATGGAGTGGAGTGATTTTATTGACGAAACACCACTTGCAGACGCCACAAAAAAGGATTTAAAAAGGCTCTACGAAGAGAAAGTCACTGCTGCTGGCTTTGAAGACCTAAACGACGATCAAAAAAAAGAAAAGCTCGCCCTGATTAATTATAATGATTACCTGACCGAATATTTGGGGCTTGATCCTTCTGTGCTTCCGTTTTTTCAGTCCCGCACCCATTTTAGATATTATATGGGACCAGAGCAGGTGCCTGCTTTATACCTTTGGCAACAAGGGGGCTTTCCCGGTTTTGAAAATCTTGAGCTTCGTCCAACCGGAAAAATTAGCCCGATCCATCACATCGGCGGCTCACACCATGGACGCGAACATGAACACCGGGAAAGATCAGTTTATTTCCCGGACGGTAACGCGACGATTACCCGTATGATTGTGCGCCACCTTATCCCGGACGCCATACCTGGCGAAAATCTGGATGATCTGTTTACGGCACCAACCTATTATTCACGCCTCGACCGGCCGGAAAACGCATCGCGTATCCGCCTTAACAGTTCGGTGATAAATGTCAAACATCTGGGCGAAATTGAAACGGCTAAAAAGACTGAAATTACCTATATTCGTGAAGATGGACCAAGCAAGGTTACGGCCAAAAACTGCATTCTTGCCTGTTGGCATATGGTCATTCCGTATCTTTGTCGTGATTTTTCCGCTACGCAGCGCGGGGCAATGAAATACGGTATTAAAGCACCGCGTGTTTATACCAATGTATTGCTTAGAAACGGCAAGCCATTTGAAAAGCTTAAGACATATTCCATTCAGGCACCTGGTGAATTTCACACATCGGTCAGTATTAATATGCCGCTTAAAGTTGGTGATTATACGGCACCAATAGATCCTGAAGAACCGGTCATTGTGAAAATGCACCGTGCGCCCTGTAAACCGGGCGCTGAACGATCAACCCAGTTAAAAGCAGGCCGGACAGAGCTTTTCAGTATGGCATTTTCCACATTTGAGCGAAACATCCGTGAACAGCTGACCCGTATGTTGGCCGGAACTGATTTTGATGCGGCGCGTGATATTGTCGGTATTACCGTAAACCGTTGGCCGCACGGTAACGCCTATATTTATAATACGCTGACCGAACCCATGCATTGGTGCTTTTATCCAACCGATGATCGCCCCTGTGTGATCGCGAGCCAGCAACTAGGGCGTATATCCATCGCCAATTCTGATGCCGGTGCCAACCCCTTCACCGATGTAGCAATTGATGAAGCCCATAGAGCGGTTGGCGAGGTTCTGGCTGATCAGTATCTAATGAATAAAACTTAATCATTGTTATAATATTTCATTTTTGTTAGCCTGTTCTTATAAAATTATAAGGGGCAGGCAGAATGAAGAAAAATTTCACAGATAAAGACCGTTATTCAGATAAAGAGCTCGGAATGAACCGCAAAATATTGCGCAGGGATTTCCTTAGTGGGGCAAGTATTGCTGTTACGGGGGCGCTGCTTTGTCCATCACTAGTCAAGGCGATGCAGTCTTTAGATCAAAATAAACCCCAGCAATCGGACGCGGGATATTACCCACCGGGTAAAATGGGTATGCGCGGTAGTCATGATGGATCATTTGAAACGGCCCATATGGTTCGTGACGGTGAAAGTTATAGTGCTAAAAATACTGACGAAGATTATGATCTTGTTGTGGTTGGTGGTGGCATCAGTGGCCTTGCTGCGGCATGGTTTTACCGCGAAAGCGCGGGGCCGAATAAAAAAATACTGATCCTTGATAACCATGATGACTTTGGCGGCCATGCCAAACGTAGTGAATTTACACTTGATGGCCGCAAAATAATTGTCAATGGCGGCACGCTTAATATAGAGCAACCAAGCAACTATAGCTCTGTTGCCATGGGGTATCTGCGCGAAATAGGCATAGATACGGATGCTTATAGCGAGAAAACCAGAGACATGATCCGTCACCACAGGACGCAAGGACTAGGCGGAGCAACATTTTTTGACAAAGAAACTTTTGGCGGCGAGGGCCTTGTAAAAAGAGACCGTAGAGCCGAGGGTGGCTGGAATGATTATTTTGATAAAGCGCCGATTAGCGATGATCTAAGAGCAAATTTCAAACGCCTTTATAGTGAAGAGGTTGTCGCGAGTTCCATGCAGGATATGTCTGACGGTGAGAAAAAAGACAAGCTCGCCAGCATCAGTTACGCCGAGTTTGTGACTGAGGAATTAGGAATAGACGCCGCAGTGCTACCGTCATTTGCATCAGGACTTCATTTCAGGTTTTATGTGGGTGCAGAGCAGGTGCCTGCGTTATTTTGCTGGCAACTTGGCGGTATGCCAGGGTTTGAGCATCTGAATTTAGAGCCGTCCGCAAAAATCAGCCCGCTGCATCATATCGCAGGATCACAGCATGGCCGCGAACATGAATACCGCGAAGAAAGCGTATATTTCCCGGACGGAAATGCAACGATAACCAGAATGACCGTTCGTCATCTTATCCCCGATGCAATACCGGGTACGACCCTTGATGATCTGTTTACGGCCAAGGTTGATTATAACAAACTTGATGTTTCTGGAAATGCTACACGCCTGCGTCTTAACAGTACGGCGACAAATGTAAAACACAATGGCGACCCTGAAACGGCAAAGGATGTAGTCGTAAGCTATATGAATAATGGCATGGCCGAAACGGTTAAAACAAAGAATGTTATTTTTGCCTGCTGGCATAATGTCATTCCTTATATCTGTGATGATTATTCTGATGAACAAAAGGAAGCCATGCTTTACGGTATTAAAGCACCGCGTGTTTATACTAATGTATTGCTGCGAAACGGTAAGGCATTTGAAAAACTCGGTATTAGCTCTATTTCCTCGCCCGGACTTTACCACACCACATCCAGCCTTAATTTCCCGCTTGAAGTAGGTGATTATGTGGCGCCAAAATCAATGGATGAACCAGTTATCGTTAAAATGCACCGCGCACCAAACGCGCCAGGTGAACTTCGGCGTGATCAGTTAAGGTTAGGGCGTCATGATCTGCTTAATACTTCTTTTGAAACGTTTGAGCGTAATATCCGTGAACAACTTCAGCGAATGCTTGGCGCTGGCGGATTTGATGCATCGCGTGATATTGCAGCCATAACGGTGAACCGCTGGCCGCACGGCAATGCCTATGCTTATGATACGATTACAGAACCAAAGCACTGGGCAATGTACGCAACCGATGATCGGCCGTGCGTTGTGGCGCGCCAGCCACTTGGCCGTCTTAGTGTTGCAAATTCGGATGCGGACGCCAGCCCCTTTACCGACGCAGCGATAGATCAAGCCCACCGTGCGGTTCGGGAAGTTCTCGCGGATCAGTTTTTGATGAAGTAAGAAAATTATCCCGTCGGAATAGTCACTGAAATTGTTGTGCCTTCGTTTTCTTTACTTTTAATAGCAAGTGAACCTCCATGAAGTTCGGCCAGAGACTTAGATATTGAAAGCCCAAGCCCCATGCCGTCATAGGCAATATGTGGGTTTGGTTGATGCCTGATGAACGGCGTTGCTATTTCATCAAGCTTGTCTGATGGGATATTTGAGTATTTAATTACTGACGATATCTTAACTCCATATTTAACTTCAGTAATTGCCATTATCGATTGGATCGCTGTCGAACATCAAATAATTTCAAATGTAGATTCTTCGATTAGGCCGTTGAGTGAAAAAGATCGTTATTTCTCCAAGGAGGAATATGACAATTTTAAATTGAAAATTTCTAATATATGGTCAAACGAACACTCGAAAATTAATATAGAAAGCAATTTCTTTTTGCGCGCATGTTACAGATTGAAAAGATGGGATGAGTTAAGCCTAGTTAATGATTTGATTGAACCATTGTCTAAAACTTCAGAAGGTTATATTCAGCTGGCGTCGATCTGCATGACGCATGTTGTTACAAGCGATGGAGAGAGTTACAATCAATTTAATATGGATGGATTTCAATTTCTTTTACAGAACGAGGATCTCCAAATAAGTGAAGTAAGGGATTATGTGGAAGAAAATAAAGATTCATCTCCCGAAAGAGCGTCTGAGGTTTTGTGCGCTATTGGATTATCAGAAGAATTTTAATGTGATTGCTATATGATTGCTAGTTAAAAGAAGGTCATATTTTGATAATTAGATTCATATAAAAAGCAATATATATCAAAGGCTTGATGGCGCACCCGGCGAGATTCGAACTCACGACCTCTGCCTTCGGAGGGCAGCGCTCTATCCAGCTGAGCTACGGGTGCGCGTTTTAAGATGAGGGCGCAGACTACTTAATTATTTGTTTAAAGGCAATCAACAAATCATAAAAAAACCCCCGACTATAAAGCGGGGGTTTTTATTGGATTTTTTTACATTCTAAAGATCGTCGGCGTGACCTTCAAGATAGCTTGCAACACCGTCAGCGGATGGCGTCATGCCGTCGTCGCCTTTGAGGTTGAAGCTTATATCGGCAGTATTCCTTCAACAGCAAAAGTAATTGCGGATGAGGGATTGTCTCAGATATCCGCAGTAGGAAATACGACATATAGTACTGAAGTTGCAATGGCTATAAGAGATGATTTACCATACCTTTTAAGTGCTGTTCAAAAGGCATTACATGAGATTAGTATCGAGGAACGGGCAAATATTTCATATGATTGGCACGAATTAATAATTGAAGATAAAACGAACTATGATTTAATCTGGAGGATTTCTGGCGCAGGGCTCATAACTATTATTTTCTTCCTTTTCTGGAATTATATTCTGAGGCGTGAAGTTAATCAGAGAAAAATCGTTGAAAAAGAATTGATACTCGCAAAATCGGTGGCTCAAAAAGCCCAACTAAAAGCAGAGGCGTCGCTTGCTGAAGCAAAATCAGCCAATAATGCAAAATCAACTTTCCTGGCTAATATGTCACATGAAATCAGAACGCCACTTAATGCAATAATTGGCTTCTCGGAAGTTTTGAAATTAGGCATTTAAGGTGAATTAAAACTTCCAAAACAACAGGAATGTTTGCAGGATATTATAGGTAGTGGTGAACATCTGGCCACAGTGATTAACGATATTCTGGATTTATCAAAAATTGAAGCAGGTAAATGGAAATTAGAAGAAAAGAAATTTTTCTTGATTAAGTGCGTCAAAGAAGCAGTGAATATGCTCGACGGGCTTGCGGACAAGAAGGATATAAAAATATCATATGATTATGATGCTGTTAATTCGTCGGTGAATATATTGGGAGATGTAAACTCAATTAAGCGGGTAATTATAAATTTGCTCTCCAATGCATATAAGTACACAGGAAACGGCGGAAAAGTTAAATGTAGTATAGTATTTTCAAAAAAAGAAGAACTGGAAATCATTATTGCAGATACAGGAATTGGTATCCCACAAGATAGAATAGTGCATGTTTTAAATCCATTTGAACAAATTCATCAATCCCATGATTTACAAGATGAGGGTACGGGCCTCGGGCTTCCTATTGTTAAAAAGTTAGTCGAACTTCATGGGGGAAGCTTCTTATTAAAAAGCGAAGTTGATGTGGGAACTTCAGCAATTATTACTATCCCCCGTCAAAGAGTATTTAGTTATCAATAAAAAACCAGTATTCTTAACTGATAATCAGTCGTAAACGATATCATCCATACGGTTATCAAGTGTTAGGGGCGTGTCATAATATTCGATTTGTGCTTTGCAGCCGAATTTCTTTTCAAAATAGATTTCCCACTCGGCTGTAAAATAAGCACGGGCATTATCCAGGCTATCCCACCAGTAAACGGACATTCCTTTGCCGGTTTTGATATCGTAACAGAATTGCTTGTTATAGAGATGCTCCATACCCCTGAAGGTATTATTGGCGCTTTCTTCCATTATTTTAATCAATGTATCATGGTCGAAATTTTCTGGTGATTGATAATGTATTAGTACGGTAGCCATGTCTGGGTTCCTTTTAGTTTTTAAAGTTTACTTTATTTCCGTTTACCCATATTTCAACCACATTGATATCATTTAATTTTTTCGCATCAATTTTAAGTGGGTTTTGGTCAAGGATTGTAAAATCGGCTAGTTTTCCAACCTCAATCGAACCCGTTGTGTCTTCCATAAAACCGGCAGCAGCGCTGTCAATGGTCATGGCCTTGAGAGTATCCTCTATGGAAATTGTCAGTTCAGGATACCACGGCTCGCCGCCCTCAAGCGGGCTACGGTTTACGGCATAATGCATGATTTCCTGAATACGCCATATAGCAGCAGGTAAGTCGCTGTTAATGATAAATTTGACATTATTATCAAGCATTTTTTTCCAGGCGTAAGCGTTGTGGATACGCTCACTGCCAACGCGGGCTTCTGCCCACGGGCTGTCGTCAAGGGCATGGGCTGGCTGCATGCTTGCGATAATATCATTACGGGATGCTTTTTCATAAAAGCTCGGCAGAACGACTTGCGCATGTTCGATACGGTAACGGTGATCATAATCAGGATGGTTGGATAGAACATTTTCATAAGTTTCAAGCACGTCGTCGTTGCCTTGGTCGCCGATAGCATGGACGATCATCTGAAAACCTTTATCGGCCGCATCCGCGACCAGTTTATCGAAATAGGCACGGTCGAGGCTTTCGATTTTACTGTTGGCCGTCGGATCATCTGAATAATCTTCTTGCATTAGGGCCGTACGGGAGCCGAGTGAGCCGTCATAAAAGACTTTAATGCTCTGGACTGTGTAAAAATCATTTTCATCAATCATTGGGCCGCGCTCGAGCCATTCCTGAGTGAGAACGGGATCAACACCGTCAACCATGGCATAAATGCGGATCGGAAGCTTGCCCTCTATGGCGAGCTGTTCAAAAGCAATCATGCTGTCGCGGGTAACATTTGCTTCGTGAACCGCAGTTAGGCCGGCTTCGGCCATGATTTGTGTGCTGGTTAATATGGCGGTCTTTAGGTCATCTATAGATGGTTTGGGAACGGCTATTTTGACCAGTTCCTGGGCTTTATCAAGCACGGAACCAGTTAGTGCTCCGTCATCGCGGCGCAGGAAATTTTCATCATTGATGCTGTCACTTATATTTGCTTCTTCAAAGGCGCGAGCGTTAAAGAGTGATGCAAAGCCATGAAGCGCGTCAAGGTGAACGGGATTATCCGGGAAAGCTTCGTCAAGAAGGGCACGGTCCGGATAGCCTACTTCTGCCCAAATAGCCTCATCCCACCCTTTACCAAGCAGCCATTTTCCGGACTCGGGATTGGGGTAATATTCTTTGACGCGCCGAACCATTTCTTGCATTGTTTCGACGCCGGTAAGGTCAACTTTTATTTTCTCAAGCCCCATACCGACAATATGGGTATGACTGTCAATCACGCCGGGCAGGATGGTCTTATTGCCTAGATCATTATGAAAGGCGCCGGGGTAATCGGAAATAAGTTTTGAAGCAGTGCCGATGGCAATGATTTTTTTGCCTTTTATGGCAACGGCCTGCGCGGATGGATCCATATCGTTCATGGTTACCACATCGCCTGTTAGGATGGTAACGGATGAATAATCCTTTATCGTCACTTCATCATTGCTGCAAGCGACAATAAAAAGTGATAGTAATGAGATCATTATAAGATGAGTTTTTTTGACCATTGTCCGCTCCAAGTTATTATGAGAGCAGGCTAATCCTTATGGAAAAACGAGTCAATTATATAGTCGTATTAAGTAAGCCGATGACTTGTTCGTGTAGGCGTTTGTCACCGCAGGCGACGACTTGGCCGCCTTGATCGGCAGGTCCGCCCTGCCAATTTGTTACTATGCCGCCCGCGCCTTCGATGATCGGGATTAATGCCTGAATGTCATAGGGCTCAAGCCCTGCTTCAACGACCACATCCATAAAGCCGGCGGCAATCATCGCGTAGGCATAACAATCATAGCCATTTTTCATAAGTTTTGCCCCGGCGGCAACCCGGAAGAATTTATCCTGTTCATCTTCATTGGTAAAAAGCTGCAGTGGATCGGTGCAGGATATTGTTGCGCTGAAAATATCAGGACACGGACGGACATTTATTTTTTCGCCGTTAAGATTACTGCTCTGCGCCGTGCCAATATAACGCTCTTTCAGATAAGGTTGATCGAGCATTCCAACGATAGGATTATTTCCGTCGTGCAGGGCGATAAGTGTTCCCCAGGTTGGGATGCCGCTTATAAACGAACGGGTGCCATCGATGGGATCTATGACCCAGGTGAAGTCGCTGTTTTTATTTTCAGTTCCGTGTTCTTCGCCTAGAATATTATGATCAGGGAAGCGCTCCGTAATAAGAGTTCTTATGGCATGCTCGACATTTCGGTCAGCAACGGTCACGGGGTCAAAATTTGTACCGAGTTTTGCGCCTTTGCTTAAGACTTCCATAGGTTTTTTGAAATATTTAAGACTAACTGCCGCTGCCGCATCGCCAAGCTCATGCATGAAATCAATGTATTTTTTTATGTCTTGATCAGACGTCATTCTAAAACCTCAAATATGTAATCATTTGTTTCAAGGATTTTGAACGGATTGTCAAGAGTGGATGATTATTCGTTACCTATTCATTACCAATTCGGGGACTGCCGCCTTGATTTGTGCCGAACGCGCGGTCAAGGACTTCGCCCCCTATATTGGTGTATTTTACCGCGTTGGAAAGTAGGTTGATAATCACTCTTTTAATTGCATTTTTATCGCCGTAGACTAGGGCGTCTTCCTCTTGATAGGTCAGTTCTATATTTTTATCATTGGCATCTGACCTAATCATTCTTATCGCTTCAATGGTGCATTCATTAAGGTCAAACTCTGTTTCCACTAATTGCAGCTTTCCCGCCTCAATTTTAGATAAATCTAGAATGTCATCGATGACGGTCGCAAGATGAAGGCCACTATTGGTGATGTCTGATAAATATTCTTTATATTTTGGTGGATTAATCTCACCATAAATTTCAGAAGTCATAGCATTTGAAAAGCCGATAATAGCATTAAGTGGCGTTCTTATTTCATGGCTCATATTCGCCAGAAAAGCGGATTTTGCTGTATTGGCATTCTCAGCTATTTCTTGAGATTTCATAAGTTTTTGTTCAATTTTTATTCGGCTATTAACTTCACGTCGTAGGCTGGCATTCCAGAATAATATAACTGTAATTACCAGGATTAGAATACTGGCGATGGTGAAAACCAACTGGTAATCTTGTTTTGGTTCTACCTTGAGCGACATCCAACTACGGTTAATAGCCGTTCTTTCTACGGCAGAAATGGAATTCAAGGCTTTGTTTATTGCGCTGGCAAGTAATGGAAGATTGGATCTTATTCCTATAGTTTCTTCAATTCTATATGGGGTTTCCCCTACAGCAACAATATTGTCTATTCCCAGCTCGGATAATGTTGGCGTTGCTACCATTACGCTACCGATAAATGCATCTACTTCATTTTGGTCAACAAGTGATAGGGCATCTTTAATGCTTGCAACTTCAATAAGATTTATTTCTGGATAATCCTGCTTTATAAATGTGGTTACAGCAAAGCCTTCAACTTGTGCGATTTTTTTGCCGGCTAAATTTTCCATTGTTGAATATGTCGCATTTTCACGCTTAGTAAAAATCATATTAGTGCTTGTTAAATAACTATCTGTAAATTCAAGGTATCTGTTTCGTTCCGGGGTAGATGTTGCTGCTGAAATGATATCTGCCTGTCCGGATTTAATCATTTCGAAACCTTCGGTCCAACTTTTATTTTTTGCCCATATGAAACGAACATCAAGTATATCGGAAATTCTGTCGAGATAGGATCCGGTAATACCACTTATATTTTCATCTACCGTTACAAATTCTAGTGGGGAGATATTTGGCGTGGCTGAAACTCGAATGATATTATTTTCTTCGAGCCATGCCTTTTCTTCATCTGTCAGAATAAAATTTAATTCATTACTCGACCTGGCCTGCCATTTGTTGACCAATAGATTATATTCGTCATCACTGATTGATGCCATGCCCTTTTCAAGTATTGTCCTTAACTCGGGCCAATCATTGCGCGTGGCTAATCTTATATTGTTTACTTGGGTGGTAGCAGATAATTCTACATCGCAAACCAATTCCAAATCAGCCATGAAATTTTTATTGATTGTGTAATTAACCACCGGGATGCGACCAATATATATATCAATATTGCCGCTTGAAAGTGCTATGAGGGCTTCTAAAACATCGTCATAGTCAACGAGCTCCGCATTGGGATATTTCTGTTGAAAGGCGAATTTTGTTCCAGACCCCGCTATGGCGCCGATAGATTTTCCGGCAAAGTCAGAAGGTCCAAATATTCTTAGGCTATCTGTTTTGGCATAATAGCCTAAAGACATATCCAGATATGGGCTCGTAAATAGAAAAAGTTTATCCCGTTCTTCGGTCTGTATCAGGCTATGAATAATATCAATTTCTTTATCTTCGGTTTGTTTATGAAGTTCTTCCCAAGTATAACCGTTAATATAATCGCCAGTAAGGCCAACTTTTTGCAAAATAAGATTTATATAATCAATAGAAAAACCAGTAGGGTTTCCGCCCTGGATAAAATCAAATGGGGCCCAGTCCATTTGGTTAGTGATACGGACAACAGGATGTTCGGCCACCCAAAGCTGTTCTTCGGCTGATAATATAAATTCAATTGAATTTAAGGGTTGATCATTGGTTTGGGCGAGTGATGTTGAAAAAAATGCTATCAAAAAAAACAGCGTAGCCGACCTTAATCGGTGACAAGCAACTGTTATTAATGAATTATATTCAAAACGCATCGATAATCTCAGGTGGTAGGTCCCCTAAGTCATCAAACTAAAGATTATAGGTTAATTCAAGATTAAAATTTACCCAGAAATTACTTGCCAGCGGCTCTGGCGGCTTTCTTGCGCTCATGAGGGATAAGGAAGCGTTTGCGAAGGCGGAGGCTTTTCGGTGTTACTTCGACAAGTTCATCATCCTGAATATAGGCGATTGCCTGTTCAAGCGAGAGTTTGCGTGGTGGCGTTAGTTTGATGGCATCATCCTTACCAGAAGCACGGATATTGGTAAGCTGTTTGCCTTTAAGCACGTTAACATCAAGATCATTTGCACGGGCGTGTTCGCCAATGATCATGCCTTCATACACTTCTTCCTGTGGGTGGGTCATGATGACACCACGGTCTTCAAGTCCCCAAAGGGCGTAAGCAACGGCTTTACCCATGCCCATGCTAATCAAAACGCCAACCCGGCGTCCCTGTATAGGGCCTTTATAAGGGCCGTAGCTATCATAAGTACGGTTCATGATGCCGGTGCCGCGCGTATCAGTCAGAAACTCACCATGATAGCCGATAAGACCACGGGAAGGGGCAAGGAAAGTGATGCGGGTTTTTCCGGCACCAGAAGCGCGCATATCAGTCATTTCTGCTTTGCGTTCGGCCATTTTTTCAACAACGACACCTGAATATTCTTCGTCCACATCGATAACTACTTCTTCATATGGCTCTGTGCGGGCGCCATTTTCATCTTCATGATAAATAACTCGTGGGCGGGATATTGAAAGCTCGAACCCTTCGCGGCGCATTGTTTCAATGAGAACACCAAGCTGAAGTTCACCACGTCCAGCGACTTCGAAACTGTCTTTGCCTTCGCTCTCGGTGATTTTAATGGCGACGTTTCCTTCACTTTCGCGCTCAAGACGGTCGCGGATCATGCGTGATGTTACTTTCGTTCCTTCGCGTCCGGCAAGCGGGCTGTCGTTCACAGAGAAACGCATTGAAAGTGTTGGTGGATCAATTGGCTGTGCCTGTAGTGCTTCGGTTACCTCAGGAGCACAAATTGTGTCGGCGACAGTGCCGATTTTAAGTCCTGCAATGGCGATGATGTCACCGGCGAGGGCTTCATCAACAGGCAAACGTTCTAGACCTTCGAATGACATAAGTTTTGTAGCCCGGCCGGTTTCGACCACTTCACCAGATTGATTGAGCACTTTTATAGGATCGTTGATTTTGATTTTGCCTGTTTGAATGCGTCCTGTGATAACCCGGCCCATGAAATTATCACGGTCAAGCAGAGTGGAGAGCATTGTAAAAGGCTCGCTTATGATTTCCTTGGTTCGCATGGCTGGTTTTTCAAAATGATCAATCAGCGTCTGAAAGAGCGGATCAAGATTATCGCGCGGCCCGTCAAGGTCATGGGATGCCCAGCCATCACGGCCTGATGCATAAAGCATAGGGAAATCAAGCTGATCATCATTGGCTTCAAGACTAACAAATAGATCAAACACTTCATCATGAACTTCTTCAGGACGACGGTCGGCTTTATCAATTTTATTAATCACCACAATTGGTCTTAGGCCAAGGGCGAGTGCTTTTCCGGTCACAAATTTAGTTTGTGGCATTGGCCCTTCGGCGCTATCTACGAGCAGAATTACCCCATCAACCATGCTGAGTATTCGTTCTACTTCACCGCCAAAGTCGGCATGTCCCGGTGTATCGACAATATTAATCCGGTGATCACCCCAATCGACCGCTGTACATTTAGCAAAAATAGTAATGCCGCGTTCTTTTTCGATTTCGTTACTGTCCATCGCGAGTTCTTCAACGGTTTCATTCTCGCGGTACATTCCGCTTTGTTTGAACATGCCGTCAACGAGGGTAGTTTTGCCGTGATCAACGTGGGCAATGATTGCGATATTGCGTAAGGTCATAATGGGTCGCC
>JABJKT010000194.1 GCA_018660225.1 Kordiimonadaceae bacterium | reverse complement strand
GCCGCCATGCACGGCACGGCCCTTGGAGGCGGATTTGAAGTGGCACTTTGCTGTCATTACCGGATTATGGATAAAGGTATCAAAGTGGGCCTCCCGGAAGTTAATCTTGGTCTAATTCCGGGAGCTGGCGGCACACAGCGTCTGCCGCGTCTTATCGGTGCAGAAGAAGCACTTGATATGATCACCAGCGGTAAACCGATAAATGCAGCTAAGGCATTTGAGCTTGGTATTGCGGATAAGATTAGTAAGAATGATTTGCTTGCGGACGCACTTCAATTTGCAGCAGCAAAGGAAGTGCGCCGCATCAGTGATCTCACCCTAGAGGCTCCAGCGTATGTTTTTACAAAGTTTGAAAAGAAGATTGCCAGAAGAGCGAGAGGATTTCTTGCCCCCTTCGCCGCTATTGAAGCCATAAAAGCATCAACGGATAGACCTTTTAATGAGGGGATAGAGTTTGAGCGGGGAAAATTTATGGAACTTATCGCTTCTTCCCATTCCAAAGCACAGCGTCATCTGTTTTTTGCTGAACGTGCCGCAACAAAAGTTCCAGATATAGATAAGACAACCCCCGTTCGTGATGTTAAATCAGTTGCCGTTATCGGCGGTGGTATTATGGGCTGCGGCATTGCGGTTAATTTCTTAAATAAAGGCTTGCCCGTATCTTTGTTAGAAATTTCAAACGAAGCCTGTAATGGGGCAAGATCAAAAATTAGAAAAATTTATAACTCAACTGTAAAAAAAGGCTTGATGTCCGCTGAAAAAATGGAAGCCTGCCTAAAAGCACTTACCTTGACCAGTAATTATGATGATTTATCAAATACTGACCTTATCATCGAAGCCGTGTTTGAAGATATGGACGTCAAAAAGCAAGTTTTTGCTAAAATTGACGCTGTGGCAAAAGAAAGCGCCATTCTTGCTACTAACACATCCTTTTTAGATATTAATGAAATCGCGAGTTCCATTTCAAGACCGCAGGATGTCATCGGATTACATTTCTTTAGTCCCGCCCATATTATGCCGCTGCTTGAAATTGTCAGGACAGATAAAAATGATCCCGAAATTATCGCAACGGCTTTAAAAATTGGCAAAACCATTGGTAAAACATCTGTTATATCGGGTGTTTGTTACGGCTTTATTGCCAACAGAATGTCATCTTGTTATGGCCGTGAAGCGGGTCTTCTGTTGCTTGAAGGGGCTTTGGCCGAACAAGTTGATAATGTTCTATATAAATTTGGTATGCCCATGGGTATGTTTACTATGCTTGATATGGCAGGGATTGATATTGGTGTTATGGCACGTCAGAAAATGACGCCCGGTTCATATGATGAGCGTGCCTTTAAAATTCATGAGACTTTGGTGGATAATGGTCAAAAAGGGCAGAAAACAGGATCGGGATTTTATATCTATGACCCTAGTTCAAAAACCTTGAACCCGGAAATTAATGAACTCGCGGTAAAATACGCAGATGAGTTTGGTATCACGCGCCGTGAAATTAGTGATAAAGAAATCGAAGAACGCTGTATTTATGCTTTGATTAATGAAGGCCTTAAAATCGTTGAAGAAGGTATTGCCCTTCGCGCCAGCGATGTTGATGTTGTTTATGCTCTTGGCTTTGGTTTCCCGCGCTACCGCGGCGGACCGCTGCATTACGGCGAACATATAGGTTTTGATAACGTCCTTAAAAGAATTAACGAATTTGCCAAAGATCATGGTGACAGGTGGTGGAAACCATCAAATATGCTGATAGAATTAGCAAAAAAATAATAGGTAAGAAATATGTCGGATGAAAAATTAAAATATGTCGTTGATAATAAACCTATATTGACGAGCCTTGTCGCTGGCAAGAAATATGCTTGGTGTACCTGCAAACACAGTAAGGAACAGCCTTTCTGTGATGGCTCCCACAAGGGCACGGATATGAGGCCGATGGTCTTCACCGCCGATAAAAATGAAGACGTGCTGCTTTGCGCCTGTAAAGCGACAGCGAGCGGTCCTTATTGTGACGGCGCTCATAACAATCTGGAAGATGTTTACGCCGAAGCGACGGAGAAGGAAGTGCAGAGCATGAAAGGTTCCGTCTTTATCGAACGGGATGATCGCGGCAAGGCTCTTATTGACGGTGGGGCTTATGTGCTGACACCGCAAAATAGTGACGATACGGTTTCAGGGAATTTAAGTTATCAACCGGTTATTGCCGAAGAAGATGGCGCAACAAAGCTTAGCTTTCACCGTCTAAATGTTACGGCAGGAACAACGCCTTGGCTTCAATATAAGGGTGTGGATACGGTTCTTTATTTCGTCAGTGGCAGCGGTACCGTTGATATTGCCGGTAAGGAATTTCAGGTAAACAAAGACGCCGGGATATATGTCAGACCCGGTGAAGCGTTCAGAATTATCACAGAGGGCGACATGACCGTTTATGCGACCGCCTGCCCGATGTTAACGGATTTAACCGTTACCGAGCAAAACGACACGTCATTTCAAAGTGATCATGCCGAGCGTTACGTAGCCTTTAATCAGGAAACGGCAAATGTCATGGCCAACCGCTTTTATCAGGAGCTGGTCGATAAAAAAGTTGGATCAAACGAAGTGACGCAGTTTATTGGCCAAGTGCCGCAGTCCCGCGCCGCCATGCATAGACATCTTTATGAAGAAGCAATTGTCATCCTGACCGGTTACGGTAAAATGTGGACCGGCACCAAATGGGCGCAAGTAAATACGGGGGACGTGCTGTTTCTGCCGCACCGTCAGGGCCATTCGCTTGAATGTACTGATGAAGGGGGCATGATATTGATGGGGGTCTTTTACCCGTCCGGTAGCCCGGCGATTAATTATTAGGAACCAAAATAAATGAAATCTATGGCTGCTTATAGGGAACATTTCCCGATCTTTAAAAACACAGTTTATATTAATAGCTGTTCCTACGCCGCGCTTTCATTAGAAGTAGAGGCCGCATTTCTGCACTATCTAAAAGACCGTCATGAAGTTGGTGCCGACTGGATTGAATGGTGTGACCGGTTAGAGCGGGTCCGGGCTTTATTTGCCGAGCTTCTATCGGCAAAATCCGATGAAATTGCCGTGACCACGTCCGCGTCCGCATCCTTAAGCGCCATATCAAGCAGCCTTGATTTTTCAGGACCGCGTAAGAAAATAATCACAACCGATCTGGCCTTTCCGACCGAAGCCCAAGCCTGGCACGCCCTTAAAAAATATGGCGCTGAAGTGGTTCATGTTAAAGAAAAAGACGGCATGATCGATCTGGATGATCTTGAAAAGATTGTCGATGATCAGACGCTTCTTGTGGCAATTCCGCTTGTTTGTTACCGAAATGGCGCGCTGGCTGATGTGCCGACCGTTCGTAATGTTGCCAGAAAGCATGGCGCGATGATCCTTGTTGATGCTTATCAGGGCGTTGGTGCTGTGCCGATTGATGTGGCCGAGTGGGATGTTGATTTTATTGTTGGTGGCTCGCTTAAATATCTGCTTTCAACGGCGGGTGTTGGATTTTTATATGTCCGTGAAGACCTGATCAAACAGTCAAATCCGACCCAGACCGGCTGGTTTGCCCAGGAAGACATCCATGCCATGCTCATCCATGATAATATCCCGGCCAGTAACGCGAGGCGCTTTGAGCAAGGCACACCGTCCGTGCCTAATCTATACGCCGTTGAAGCGGGTCTAAAAATGATACTCGAAGTCGACGTTAAAAATATTCGCACCCACGTTGCCGCCCTAAACGAGCGACTAAAAGCAGGCGTTGAGAAAATCGGCGGCACATTAAGTTCCCCTCAAAACCCCGATCAGCACGGCGCTATGATCGCCATCGCTTCAACCGATGAATACGCCCTCGTCGCCAAACTAGCCGAAAAAAACATCATCGCCTCCAGCAGAGACGGAAACATAAGAATTTCTGCCCATTTTTATAATAATAATCAGGACATAGATGCGGTGATTGAGGCGCTTGAAGAGAATAAAGCCTTACTAGGATAATAAATTCACCTGTTAATTTTCCTTTGAGAAAATCACAAGTTGAGAGAGTCTGCTTTCGGCCAAAAGCAGCCGTTCAAAAATTCATACTAGCGCGCCTTTATAAAAAAAGCCCCTTGAATTAAATCAAAGGGCTTTAGTGTTTCTAAGGATCCATACTATGTTCGCAAATGAAGGGCGGGAAAACTATCATTGAATATGGTATTTCAAGCCTTGGAAATTTTATTACAAGTAGCTTAACCACCAATCTTTACGGCTGCGTTTAATATTATACATCCATTTGCAGAACGGATACATGATCGCCATAACAATCAACCACACGGCATAAACACCGACAAGATTAGTACCATATCCTTCTGGATAGAAAATAAACATGCGTCTCATTTGCTCCATTTCAAACCCTTGGAACATTCCGAAGGCAACGGAAAGAAGATGAATAAGATAAAAATGAACCACATAAAAGGCAAAAGGAACACGTCCCAACATTACCAATGTATCTTTAAGCCAGCCCTGCATACGATCCGCATAAGAACAAACAATAGCCATTGGACCGATGGTAATCATAAAGAACAGTAAACTAGGGGGATATTTTGATACATTGAAGAAATCAAAAACAGTGGATAGCATTCCCAGTTCCTGCATTTGCCAATGGTTTGGATCACCAAATAGATCTGATCCTCTTATGACGAAAAATGCGATGATAAAGCTGATGCCAATTTTACGTAATAGTGCATCGCGCTCGGTTGGTTCTTTTTGGAAAATTCCCATGGTACCGTAACCGATCATCATGATGGCAGACCATTGAAGGGGGGTATATCCGACAACGGCATAAAAAGGGCCCGCTTTAAATGAAGCCATAGTAAATAGAGAAATCCAAGCTGG
>JABJKT010000193.1 GCA_018660225.1 Kordiimonadaceae bacterium | reverse complement strand
CTTGATATCTATGCGCCGCGCGATTTGCTTTTGGAGGGAAAAGATCTGAGTGGTCTGTTAATGGGGCAGGAGCTGCTTAATCCGCAGCCGGTATTTGCTCAATATGATATGGCAAATTTTGGTATCGCTTATCTTCGCATGGTTCGTTATGAAAATTGGAAACTGGTTAAAAGGTTCAATATGGGGGCAGATGCTGATCTGATTGATGAGCTTTATAATGTTGAAAGTGATCCGGGGGAGCTTACCAATTTAATAAGTGCCGCTGAACATCAGGAGAAGAGAATAGAATTGGAAAAGATGTTATTTAACTGGCAACAGCAAATATCTGATCCACTAGTTGCTAACCTTTCGCAGCAATAAGTTTTTCTTTTTCAAGGCGGGTTAGTTTTTTAATTTCTATTTCGCGCTTTGTTGCCTCGCTCCTGTTTTTAAGTGTTTCTTTATAAATCACTTCAAAAGGGCCGCGGCCACGGGTGTATTTAGCACCTTTACCGCTTTCATGATCAGAAAGGCGTTTTGCCAAGTCATTGGTAATGCCCGTATAATAGCTACTATCGGCGCATTTCAGAATATAGAGGGTCCAATGGGGCATTTTTAATCTTCTCAAGCAAATAGAGTGTGCTAATCTTTATAGGATTTTTAAAAAAATAAAAAGAAGTGATTAATGATTACACCTATTTTGCCATTGGATGAACTCCCTAATCCGGTACAGTTCTATAAGGAATTTTGGAATAAAAAGCCGTTCATTATTAAAAATGCTATTGATGATGAAATTATGGGTGGCCTGATCACCGCTGATGAACTAGCGGGGCTGTCACTGGAAGAAGACATCCGTTCGCGTATTGTGCAGGCAGGAAAGTGGAGCTGTGAACACGGCCCGTTTTTGGAAGATAAGTTTACTACTCTTGGCGAAGAAAACTGGAGCCTGCTTGTTCAGAATGTTGAAATTCATCATCCGCCAACAAACAAAATTATTGAACCGTTTCAATTTTCGCCCAGTTGGTTGATAGATGATGTCATGGTTAGTTATTCGGCGCCCGGTGGCGGCGTAGGGCCGCATCTTGATAGCTATCATGTGTTTCTTATTCAGGGAACGGGTAAACGCCGCTGGAAAATCGGCAGGGAAGCCATAAGGAATGAAAAATACATCGATAATCTTGATCTTAAAATATTAGAGGATGATTATTTGGGTGAAACCTACGATGTGGAGCAGGGCGATGTCATTTATATTCCGCCCTATTTCCCTCATACCGGTGAAACACTTGAAGAAGCCCTTACTTTTTCAATTGGCTTTTTAGGGCCGTCGCTTTCCGAACTTCTGGTCGAATATGGCCATTATATTGAAGAACAGGCTGAGATTAACAAAAGATATGACGGTAACCAGCTAAATGTCGCCTCATCCGGTGATCAGATGTCAGCGGGGGAACTAAATAATTTTCGCACTACTTTGACGAATGCCATTGGTTCAGATCATTTCGAAAAATGGCTTAAGGGATATTTTTCAAATAATGAAGATTAACTGTCACCAAAAAGCATGGCTAGTTGGTCGGTGATGGCGCCGCCTAATTGGTCGGCGTCCATTATGGTAATTGCATTTTTATAATAGCGGGTCACATCATGACCGATACCAATGGCGAGAAGTTTAACCGGTGATTTTGTTTCGATCGCATTAATAACATGGCGTAAGTGATCTTCAAGATAGTTGGCATTGTTGGATGATAAAGTGCTGTCATCAACTGGCGCACCGTCTGATATCACCATGAGTATGCGGCGCTCTTCTGGTCTGCTGATTAACCTGTTATGGGCCCAGAGTAGGCTTTCACCGTCAATATTTTCTTTAAGAAGTCCTTCGCGCAGCATAAGACCGAGATTATTTCGGCTTCTACGTAGCGGGCTATCAGCCGCTTTATAAATAATATGACGAAGGTCATTGAGGCGGCCTGGCTTTTCCGGTTTTCCTTCTTCAGTCCATTTGATGCGTGATTTGCCACCTTTCCATGCTTTGGTGGTAAAGCCGAGAATTTCAACGCGAACGCCGCAACGTTCAAGCGTACGGGCAAGGATATCACCGCACATGGCAGCAATTGATATCGGACGGCCGCGCATGGAGCCTGAATTATCAATCAGCAGCGTTACGACAGTATCTTTAAATTCGCTGTCATTTTCCATTTTGAATGAAAGCGGATGGGTGGGATTAGTTGCTACGCGGGTCAGGCGCGCCGTATCCAAAATTCCTTCTTCCAGATCAAATTCCCATGAGCGGGTCTGTTTGGCCATGAGTAATCGTTGAAGCCTGTTGGCGAGTTTTGAAACCATGCCCTGTAAATGATAAAGCTGCTGATCGAGTTTTTTTCTGAGCTGTAATAACTCATCAGGATCACATAAGTCCTCAGCAGCGATATATTCATCAAATTCTCTGGTGTAGACCCTGTATCCTGATCCCATGGAATATAAACCAAACGGGTCATTGTCGTCGCGCTGTGGTGAGGCATTTTCATTTTGAGCCTGCTTAAGCATTTCCATTAGCTCTTCGGTGGACAGTTCACTTGTCTGATCACCGGAAGCGTTATCATCGACCTGTTCGTCGGATGGCTCCCCGCTTTCGTCGGTTCCCTCATCATTCTGGTCCGTTTCGTTATCTAAGTCGTCTTCTGATTGCTCGCTATCATCTATTTGATCATCAAGATCATCACCCATATCATCGTCGGAATTTTCCTGTTCGTCATAATCGATGGCAAGGTTTAGATCAGCGATTATCTTACGGCTCATCTTAGAAAAAGTATCCTGATCACTGATGTTATTTAATAGTTCATCCAGATGCTCCCCAGCTTTTTCTTCAATTTCATAACGAAGGTTGTTTACTGCTTTTCGGGCCGACTTGGGGGGCAGTTCGTGGGTAAGCCGTTCGCGTACCAGTAGTTTTAATATATCACCGAGCGGGGCATTTTCTATTGCTTCAGTGTTTTCTATTTCATTGTCCTGATAATATTTTTCAACATGGGCTTTTAAATTTTTGGCGACCCCCTTCATTTCATTGCTGCCGATCGCTTCAACGCGCGCATCTTCGATAGCGTTATAAACTTGTGCCGCCAGATCGCCTTTTGGCTTATATTTGCTATGGAGAATATTATTATGAAAGCGTTTGTGTAGTGAAAAGCTATCGCCTTTTCCGCGAAGCTCGGCGATTTCCGCAGCAGACATGTCGGAGTAGACCATCGGCAGGCGCAGCTGGCCCGGAACAGGCGATGGCGCAGTGCCAAAACTTACGTCAATTTCAGCATCATTTCCAAGAGCGCGCACGGTTGATGATACGGCTCTTTTGAAATCTTCCAGATTATGAAGGTTACCTTTGCTCAAGATGATTAACCCAGTTTAAAATTCTGCTTTTTGAATGATCGGTGCGCCTGCTAGTTCTTCACCAAAACAGCGCTGGTAATATTCGGAAATAATTGGTCGTTCCAGCTCATCGCATTTATTAAGGAACGAAAGACGGAACGAAAAGGCCAGATCTTTAAATATTTCAAAATTCTCAGCCCAAGTCAGTACCGTACGCGGTGACATCACTGTTGAAATATCACCGTTGATAAATCCTTTACGGCTAAGGTCTGCGACCTGCACCATTTGTTTGATGATTTTTAAATCATTTTCATTTTGCATCAGAGGCATTTTCGCCGAAATGATTTCTTCTTCCACTTCAAGGGTAAGGTAATTTAAGGTCGCAACAATGTTCCAGCGATCCATTTGGCCCTGGTTGATTTGTTGAGTGCCGTGATATAGCCCCGTGGTATCGCCAAGACCGATGGTGTTGGTCGTTGAAAATAGTCTGAATGACGGGTGGGGAGTAATAACTTTATTCTGGTCAAGCAAGGTAAGCTTGCCGGCAACTTCAAGTACACGTTGGATCACAAACATAACATCCGGGCGCCCTGCGTCATATTCATCAAACACAAGTGCTGTTGGGTTTTGCAGTGCCCACGGCAAAATACCTTCTTTAAATTCGGTAACTTGTTGGCCGTCTTTAAGGGTAATCGCGTCTTTACCAATTAGATCAATACGGCTGATATGACTATCCAGATTAATCCTTAGGCAAGGCCAATTAAGCCGCGCGGCGACCTGTTCGATATGGGTTGATTTTCCGGTGCCGTGATAACCCTGTATCATAACGCGGCGATTAAAGGCAAAACCGGCCAGAATGGCAAGGGTCGTGTCATGATCAAAAACATAACTTTCGTCTATTTCAGGAACATGTTCACTTGGTTCTGAAAATCCATGAATTTCCATGTCAGATTCAATGCCAAAAACTTGCGTTACGTTTAAAAGCATGTCAGGTGTGCCGGATTCTGCACTTTTATTGGTCGCCATTTTATTGTCCACTTGCTTAAGATTCACTTGAAATCTCTATCTTTCAAGGCTTTATAGGCCTCGGAGATTTTATTAAATATATATTCTCCGTTCTCAAGTTCGGGATTTTGATCTGGATGGCAATGTTTGACAAGTGTTTTATAAGCTTTTTTAATATCTTCCGGTTTTGCACCTGTTTCAAGACCCATTATTTTAAGATTTTCCAGATCTTCTTTGGTGTAATTAAGCATCTGTTCTTCTGCTACATGACGCATGCGGATATTGGGGTTAATTTTCGATGTGGAGACACGGTGGTTATAAGCTGGTTGCCCTTTTGGTCTTCGTGGTTTCTGGGTCCAGTTAGGTCCCCCGGAACCAATAAACGGTCCCTGGGAGACAACACTTAAATCAAATGTGCGGGCGTGATTTCTGCAAAACCAGTGAATATCATCCTTTAATGAGGATGTCTGGATACGGTAGCGCCCTTCATTAGGGCAATCCTTCCATTCACAGTTGCGTTTACCTGTCCCGGTATTCATTTAATTCATAAACCTCTATTGTCATCGACCAGCCTTGCTATTATAGCAGTATAAGTCATATTTAATAAATTTTAGAAAGCTGGCCAATGACTGTAAAAGAAAATATTGAATCAAAGATGAACAAAGCGATAAAAACTCAATTTTTAGAAGTTATTGACGAATCTCATAAGCATGCGGGGCATTCGGGGGCGAGGCCCGAAGGCGAAACGCATTTTCATATTAATATGACGGCCGATGAATTTAACGGTAAATCCCGCGTTGCTCGTCAAAGGTTGGTGTATAAAATTCTTGAAGATGAACTAGCCGGACCAGTTCATGCACTTTCATTATCCATAAAAGGCACGGATGATTAAAATAAATAAACCAGCATCAGTGGAACAGTAATAAAGCTAATTAAGGTGGTCGTGAATATCAGGCTCGCCACTTCATCAGGGTTACGGTTATATCTTGATGCCAGAAGGTAACTGAAAACGGCAACTGGCATTGACATTTGCATGATCAGTACGTTTCGTTCAACGCCTTCAAAACCGAAATAGCTGGCGGTGGCAATGCCGATCGACATGCCAAGAGCCATCTTTAAAAGTCCTATCGAAAATATTTTACCAAATTTAACCACTTTTAATGTGGCCAAAGAAGCGCCAAGGGTCAGCAGCATAAGCGGGATCGTTACCCCGGCGAGTAGTTCGGTGGTATTCATTAGCCATGTTGGTGGGCTACGCTCTGTTAAGATAAAAAACAGCGCGGCGAATATGCCCCAAAGTAGAGAAACCCTTATTAGGGAGCCCGGTTTCAAATTGCCGTGGGATATAAAAAGGGCAACGGTAAATTGGAAAAAAGAACCAACTGTGAAATAGGCAATGGCGAATGACATGCCGATATCACCAAAAGCAAACAGACAAAGTGGTATGCCCATATTACCGCAGTTAGATGATGAAAGTGAAATGATATAACCGCGTTTTGGAAGTCCGGTAACAAAAACGAATATTGTTGTCACGATTAACATCAGACTAATTGCAATGAAGGATGCAAAAATAAAAGTGCTTAACGAACTTAAATCTTGACCTAAACTAAGCAGGCCAACAAAAACAAGGCAGGGCGCGCCGAGGTTCATATTAAGACGGGTAACAAATTCTTTGGGAAAATCATAGCCTAATTTTACCCATAAATAGCCGCCTAGGGCGATGAATAATACCGGTGAAATAACATTAAATAATTCTAATGGCATGTTGATTTAGCTTTCATAAGTTATTTCTGGCAGGTGGGATTTGGTGAAATTAATAAACTGATCAAGCAGATCATTTCTTTCTTCGCTTAATTGATAAGCGGTTTTTAAAAGTCCTATTTCACGTTGAAAATCATAACCGATCATCTTCACCCGTTTAACGCCTTCCATAGTATAGTGGTCCGGCATTGTCGTAAAGCCAACTCCGGCCGCGACCATCGATAATGCGCGTTCATCCTGATTAGTTTTATAAACCAGTCGAGGGCGCACATTATGATCGGTGAAAAAGCGGCTGGTTTCACTTAATATTTCACATCTTGAGCGAACAATTGTCGCTTCACCGGCAAATTCCGCCGGATGAATGGGGTCGGACTTTGTCAGCGGATGATGATCCGCAAGGGCGATTGAATATCCTTCCTTATAAAGTGGGATCTTTTCCTGCTTTAAGGTCGGGCGAATAATGGTAAGGGCAATATCAATTTTACCTTCATCAAGCCGGTTTTGTATTTCCTGTTCGGTGCCGTCAAAAAGTTCTGTCACAAGGCCACTTATTTCACGTTTAAAGGCGGCGAGGATATTGGCGACTATTGATGACGGTATTGTCATAAGCACACCTAATCTGAGCAGATGAGACCGTCCGGTGGATTTAATATCCGCTTCCGCCAGATTTAACTGATAAAGGATTGATTTTGCGTGGGGCACGAACCGGGTTCCGCTCTCCGTAAGAAATACCCTTCTTGAGGTGCGGTCAAAAAGTTTACTGCCTAAATCCAGTTCGAGTTTTTTAATTCCTGCAGACAAGGTTGGTTGGGTGACAAAAACCCTTTTGGCGGCTTTTGTAAAGCTACCGGTTTCGACCACAGCGAGGAAATAGCGTAGTTGATAATTTTCAATCATCGAAATTTTTTACTCAAGTTCAGTGTTTGATAGATAATATCTATGTTTAAGGTATTTGTAAATTTCCTTCTTTTGGTATAAGTTCCAATAAAAATAAATTAAGGGGAGAGGATAACTATGGAAAATGTCAAAAAAAACTGGCCGGAATTTTTAACGGCGCTTGTTTGTGCGGGGCTTTTATGGAAAGTGTTTGAGCAAAGTGTGCTTGAACATCATTTTATTATCCCAACCACCTTTTTTGCACCTGCTGTTATTCTTGGAAATGTTGTTTATTACAGCCGAAAAGGCCATAAATGGGCTAAATTAGCTTTGTTTTGGGCTTTTGTTATCGGTGATTTCTGCTCATTTTTGGCGATTTTTTATTCACCGTCATTGGCGAAAATTAGTTCCGGGCCAATAATTGTCGCAGTTTTAGTGTTAATTTTCACTTATTTGCTATATGGTTACCAGAAATCGAACGAATTATTTAAAGATTAACCCTTAAGGGTTAAGATATAGGCTTGGGAAAAATTATTATAACTACGGATATTTTAATGCGTTACTTACGTTTAATAGTTTTATTTTCTTTTCTACAGGTATCCTCCACCTTTGCGGCATCGATGGAGGATATTGTTGCCAATTTCGAAAAAGATTTCAAAATACAGCTAAAAGAAAATGAAGTTCCCGGCGGGGCCTATGCTATTATCCGTGGCGATAAGGTTATTGCTATGGGCGGCCATGGTATAAGGGCGCTTGGCAGTAAAGCCAAGGTTGATGAAAATACCGTATTTCGCCTAGCGAGCGTTTCAAAAACATTCGCCGCCGGTCTTACGGCGCAACTGGTTGAAGAAAATAAATTCAGCTGGGATGATAAAATTGTCGATTATGTTCCCGAGTTTCGCTTCAAATCAAATAAATACACCTCTGGTCTGACCGTTAATCATATCATGAGCCAAAGTTCAAGCCTGGTTCATAATGCATATGATAATTTGGTTGAAGCCAATTATTCTATGCCAAGAATTATTGATAAGTTTAAAGAAATTGATCCCATGTGTGGCCTCGGCAAATGTTACGGCTATCAGAATGTTCTTTATAGCCTGATCCAGCCGGTGATCGAAAAATCAACATCGTCCACTTATTCTGACTTGATGTTTAATCATATATTTGATCCTCTTAAGATGGAACATTCATCACTTGGTTATGAAGCCTTCCTTGAAACTGCAAACCATGCAGAGCCGCACGTTCTTACCCGTAAAGGCTGGGTTAAAACCAGAGTGAAGAAAAGCTATTATAACATTCTTCCGGCCGCAGGCGTTAATGCCAGTGTCGCTGATATGTCCAAATGGATGATGGCGCAGATGGGCCAGTTCCCGGAAACCTATTCACCGGCCGTTATTGATACGGTCACGACAAAACGAATTCGCACAAGAAAAGAAATGCGTAAAAGTAATTGGAAATCAGTACTGAAAAACGCCCATTACGGTTACGGATGGCGCATTTATGATGTGGGCGGAACGGAGCTCGTTTATCATGGTGGTTCTGTGGCTGGCTTCAGGTCTGAAGTAGCCTATTCAAAGGAAAAAGATCTGGCGATTGTGATACTGCTTAATGCGGAAACCCGTATGGGTAGTGATCTTAATGCTGAATTCTGGGCTGAGATTTTCAAGCCGGAGCCAAAAGTAAAAGTGGTCAAGAAAATAATTCCTAAGAAAACAACCAATATTGCCCGCTCAATGGTCCCTAGGGATAAGCCAACCATTATTCCTGCATCGGAATAATTTCATAACATGAAGATTATACTGGCACCCATGGAAGGTGTGATTGATTTTGCTATGCGTGAAATTCTGACCGAGAGCGGATCATACGATCATGCAGTAACAGAGTTTATTCGGGTTAATGATCACCTGCTTTCAAAATCATCATTTCATAAATATTCGCCGGAACTTTTAAAAGGCGGCCAGACCAAATCAGGCACATCTGTTTATATTCAGCTACTTGGTCAGCATAAAGACTGGATGGCTGAAAATGCTTACCGGGCGTGGGAAGTGGGGGCGCCGGGTATTGATCTCAATTTTGGCTGTCCTGCGAGGACGGTCAATAATCATAAAGGCGGGTCAATCCTATTGAGAGAACCGGACGTGGTTCACGGCATTGTAAAAGCGGTGCGACAAGCGGTGCCGGATGCTATCCCGGTAACTGTGAAAATGAGACTTGGATATGAAGATAAAACGCTCGCTATAGAAAATGCGCTGGCTATTGAAGAGGCGGGGGCGAGTAGTCTGGCGGTTCATGCGAGAACCAAGCTTGAAGGTTATAAACCACCGGCCCATTGGCACTGGATAGCTAAAATAGCCAAGCGCGTAAAAATTCCCATCATTGCAAATGGCGATATTTGGTGCCGCGAGGACGCGTTTAAATGTGTGCAAGCATCGGGTTGTCAGGACATTATGATCGGTCGTGGTGGCTTGTCACTGCCTAATCTGGCTGACGTGATAAGTAAGGATGAAAAGCCACTTTCCTGGCAAAATGCCTGTGCTTTAATCGTTAAATTTGCTGGAGCTAGACGCGACGGTAAAAATGCTAATTTTGTACCTAACCGCATAAAACAATGGTTGTCCTATCTTAAACGTGAGTATCCAGAGGCAGAAGATCTATTCGGCCAGATAAAAAAATTTCGTGATCAGGATAAGATGATTACAGTGATCAATAGAAATTATCTATAGATAATATTCATATTATTAATTTTATCTATACTAATAAATTTGTTATTATACCTTCATCATAATTGACGAGGGGTCCGCAGTAATGGCCGTAATAGTGAGCAATATAGATCGTTTAGGGTCGCAATACGCGGCTAATAAAGCCAGTATGACTGTGCTTATTTCCGATCTGAATGAAAAAATAGCGATTATTGAAAAAGGTGGCCCGCAGAAATACCGTGAACGTCACGAGGAACGCGGAAAGCTTCTGCCACGTGACCGAATTAGACGGCTGCTTGATAAAGGAAGCGCCTTTCTTGAATTTTCACAGTTTGCGGCTTACGGTGTTTATGATGCAGATGTTCCGGCCGCAGGTATTATAACGGGGATTGGCCGTGTCGCGGGTCTTGAATGCGTCATCGTTTGTAATGATGCGACCGTTAAGGGCGGTACTTATTTTCCACTTACCGTTAAAAAACACCTTCGGGCGCAGGAAATAGCTGCGCAGAATAATCTGCCGTGCATTTATCTGGTTGATAGTGGCGGGGCAAACTTACCTAATCAAGATGAAGTATTTCCCGACCGTGAACATTTCGGGCGGATTTTTTATAATCAGGCAAAAATGTCATCAAATGCCATTCCGCAAATCGCAGTCGTTATGGGGTCCTGCACGGCGGGCGGTGCTTATGTTCCGGCGATGAGCGATGAAAATGTCATCGTAAAAGACCAAGGCACTATATTCCTAGCTGGGCCACCACTGGTAAAGGCGGCAACTGGTGAAGTGGTCAGCGCAGAAGACCTAGGCGGCGGGGATATCCATACCCGCGTGTCCGGGGTGGCTGATCATTTAGCCGATGATGATAATCATGCGCTGGAAATTACCCGTTCAATCGTCGGCAATTTAAACCGTGATAAAAACCACGATCTGGTTTTAAGAAAAACTGTCGAGCCACTTTATGACGCTGAAGAATTGCACGGCGTAATACCGGCAGAATTAAAAATCCCCTATGATGTGCGCGAAGTAATCGCACGGATCGTTGATGGAAGTGATTTTGATGAATTTAAAAAACGCTACGGCACGACCCTTGTGTGCGGCTTTGCGCATATATTCGGCATGCCGGTGGGTATTGTTGCAAATAACGGAGTTCTTTTTTCTGAATCTGCCCTAAAAGGCGCGCACTTTGTCGAGCTATGTGCATCACGTAAAATTCCATTGGTGTTCCTACAGAATATTACCGGCTTTATGGTCGGAGAAAAATATGAAACGGGCGGCATTGCTCGGGACGGCGCAAAAATGGTCACGGCCGTATCCTGCGCAGAAGTGCCGAAATTCACCGTTATAATTGGCGGTTCATTCGGTGCTGGCAATTACGGTATGTGTGGCAGGGCTTATGATCCAAGGTTTTTATGGATGTGGCCCAATGCGCGTATTTCAGTAATGGGCGGTGAACAGGCCGCGGGCGTGTTAGCGACAATAAAGCGCGACGGCATTGAAAGACAGGACGAAAAATGGTCTGAGGGCGAAGAAGCTGATTTTAAAAAACCGATCACCGATCAATATGAATTACAGGGCCATCCTTATTATTCGTCAGCGCGGCTCTGGGATGACGGAGTGATTGACCCGGTCGATACAAGGCGGGTGCTTGGCTTGTCGCTATCAGCAAGCTTAAATGCGCCGATCAGGGACACTAAATTTGGTATATTCAGGATGTAATTGATGACAATAATATTTGAAAAACCTAAAAATGGCGTGGCAAAGATCACTTTAAACCGCCCGGAAGTTCATAATGCATTTAACGCGCAAATGATCGCTGAATTTCATTCAATTTTAATTGATTTGGATAGATGTCACGATACACATGTTGTGGTGCTTAGCGGGGCAGGGAAAAGTTTTTCTGCAGGTGCAGATCTGGAGTGGATGAAACAAGCCGCCGAATATACATATGATGAAAATTATGTGGATGCCATGAAACTAAGCAATATGCTTAATGTCCTGTACCGGCTGAAACAATTGGTAATAACATCAGCAAAAGGGGCGAGTATGGGTGGTACTATTGGCCTGTTAAGCTGTTCTGATATAGTTGTTGCTGAACAGAATAGTAAATTTTCTTTATCTGAAGTAAAGCTTGGATTAATTCCGTCAACAATTTCACCGTTTGTCATAAAAGCCATCGGTGCAAGGCAAGCTAAAAGGTATTTTCAAACGGGTGAATTATTTAGTGCTGATAAAGCGCTTGAAATTGGTCTTGTTCATGAAATTTCTACATCTGAGCAAGACAGCGAAGCGATCATTGAAAACCTGATAAAAGGCGCAAGTCAAAATGCACCTATCGCCATGAAGGAAGCAAAAAGACTGGTGCTTGATTATCATGCAAGAGAGATTAATGATGGACTACGTCAGGATACTGCCCACGGAATTGCCAGAACCCGGGCTGCCGATGAAGCGGCCGAGGGCTTAAGCGCTTTTTTTGAAAAACGAAAACCCAATTGGAAACGCGATGTTTGAAAAAATACTGATCGCCAACCGCGGTGAAATAGCCTGCCGGATCATGGATACGGCGCGTAAGAAAGGCATCAAAACCGTCGCAATATATTCCAAGGCTGACGCGGCATCGCGTCATGTTCGTTTGGCCGATGAAGCTTATGAAGTTGGCGGCGCGCAAGCAAAAGACAGCTATTTAAAGTCAGATGCCATTATTGACGTGGCGAAAAAATGCGCCGCAACGGCAATTCATCCTGGCTACGGGTTCCTATCAGAAAATGAAGATTTCGCCAGAGCTTGCGAAGACGCTGATATCCGTTTTGTCGGACCAACTCCAGAGTCTATAAGGCTTATGGGGCTTAAGGATAAAGCAAAAATTGCCATGGAAAAAGCCGGTGTTCCGGTCGTGCCGGGCTATGACGGCGAAGATCAGAATGCTGATGCACTTAAATTAAAAGCGGATGAGATTGGATACCCATTACTGATCAAGGCCGTCGCTGGCGGCGGCGGTAAAGGAATGCGGCTTGTTGAAAAGAAGGGCGATTTTGCCACTGCCCTTGAAGGTGCCAAGCGTGAGGCGATGGCATCATTTGCTAATGATGATGTTATTTTGGAAAAATTCATAAGGAAAGCCCGTCATATTGAAGTGCAAATTTTTGCGGATCAGGTCGGCAATGTGATTTATCTACATGAACGGGATTGCTCACTGCAACGCCGCCACCAAAAAGTTGTTGAAGAAGCACCGGCCCCGGATTTAAGCGATGATATGCGCTATGAAATTGGTGAAACAGCGACGCGGGCGGCCAAGGCTATTAAATATAGAGGGGCAGGGACAATTGAATTTATTGTCGATGTTGAAAACGGCCTTAAGGACTCATCCTTTTATTTTATGGAAATGAATACAAGGCTTCAGGTGGAGCATCCGGTCACTGAAATGATAACCGGGCTTGATCTGGTGGAATGGCAACTGCGTATTGCCGCTGGCGAAAGGCTGCCACTCACCCAGGATGATATTAAACTAAACGGTCACGCCTTTGAAGTGCGTCTTTATGCCGAAGATCCCCACAACGAGTTTTTACCGCAGACCGGTACTCTGCATCATTTATCCTATCCTGATCAGGACATTAATTTCAGACTTGATACCGGGATTGATGAAGGGGATGAGGTCAGTATTTATTATGATCCGATGATAGCCAAACTTATCGTTTGGGGTCATAACAGAGGCGAAGCGCTTAGGCATATGCGCCGCGTCATTAAAAATACCGCTATTGCCGGTGTTAAAACCAATCTGGATTTCCTTTATAATATTTTTAATCAGCAATCATTTAATGTTGCTGACTTTGATACGGGCTTTATTGAAAAACATTATGATGAACTTACATCACGCAGCAACGATATACCGGTGTCGATCCTCGTGTTGGCATCCCTTACGGAATTAATGCCCCATACGGAAGGCAATGATGTGTGGGACTGGTCTGATGGCTGGCAGTTAAACCTCAATTTAAATGTCAGTCTCACCTTTACGGATGATGGAACTTCCTATGAAGTGAATGTGACTTATTTAAAAAGTGGTTTTAAAATTGAAATTGAAAATAACCGCTACAGCGTAAGTCTTCTTAAGCAGAATGATAATGAATTGAATATTATCCTCGACGGGAAAAAAATAAGCGGAAAAGTTATTAAAAAAGGCGAGGATTTCACAGTCTTCTCAGACGGAATGGTTTCATATCTGCATCATTTTATACCCGGCGCTGATATAGAATTAGATAGTCAGGATAGCGGCGTGATTATAACGCCAATGCCGGGCAAGCTTTCGAAGCTATATGTTAAAAATGGTGAACGGGTTGAGCAGGGACAATCCCTTGTAATACTTGAGGCCATGAAAATGGAACATACCATTAAGGCTCCCCTTTCGGGCATTGTTGAATTTAAATCGCTGATCCAGGATATGCAGATATCTGATGGTCAGACACTGATGACGATTAATAGCGGTGACACTGATGATTGATGCGATGACTGATGTAATTATTTATGAAGTCGGGCCAAGGGACGGTCTTCAGAATGAAGCAAATTTTGTTGAGACCGAAACAAAAATAGAGCTCATTAACAGGCTTTCGAAAACGGGCCTGATAAAGATAGAAGCAACAAGTTTCGTCTCCCCCAAATGGGTACCTCAGCTGGCCGATAGTAGCCAGGTAATGGCAGGCATTGAGCGCAAGGAAGGCGTTAGTTATTCTGCGCTGACGCCCAATCTAAAAGGGGCCGAGCTTGCGATAAAAGCAAATGTTGACGAGATCGCAATATTTGCTGCGGCATCGGAAAGCTTTAGCCAGAAAAATATTAATTGTTCCATAGAAGAAAGCATTGACCGCTTTAAGCCGGTAATGGAAATGGCCAAAGATCATAAGCTTAAAGTGCGCGGCTATGTGTCGTGCGTGACCCACTGTCCATATGACGGTGAAATTTCACCTGCCACCGTTTCTGATATCAGTGAAACGCTTATTAAAATGGGATGCTATGAAATATCGCTCGGTGATACGATCGGCAAAGCGGACCCCGCGGCTATTAAAAAACTTCTAAGAGCGCATGAAGCGGTGCTGCCGTTGCAGAACCTTGCCCTTCACTGTCATGATACTTATGGACGGGCGCTTGATAATATTGCTGCCGGTCTTGAAATGGGGATCCGTACATTTGATAGTTCGGTCGCCGGGCTAGGCGGGTGCCCTTATGCAGAGGGGGCTAGCGGGAATGTCGCGACGGAAGATGTTTTGTCGCTTGTAAATTCGCTTGGTCTTAATTCCGGGGTTGATATCGACAAAATTATCGATGTTGCTCTTTATATTTCAAAAAAACTTGGCCGCGCGCCAAATTCAAAAACAGCAGTTAAATAAAGGTTATAGTTATGACTTCCTACCCAACATTAAATTTCAATCATGGTGATGATATAAACATGCTACGTGACATGGTAGAGAAATTCTCATCTGCTGAAATTGCCCCACGTGCAGAAGAAATTGACAGCACTAATGAATTTCCTAATGATCTATGGCAAAAATTTGGTGAACTTGGTTTGCTTGGCATGACGGTCTCTGAACAATATGGTGGCACGGGAATGGGTTATCTTGCCCATACGATAGCGGTCGAGGAAATATCACGTGCCTCTGCAAGTGTTGGCCTTAGTTACGGCGCCCATTCAAATCTATGTGTTAATCAGATCAACAGAAACGGTTCTGAGGCCCAAAAGCAAAAATATCTGCCAAAATTACTTTCCGGTGAACATGTAGGCGCACTAGCAATGAGCGAAAGTGGCTCCGGTTCTGATGTTGTAAGCATGAAACTTAAGGCCCAGAAACAGGGCGACAAATATATTCTTAACGGCACTAAAATGTGGATCACAAACGGCCCTGATGCGCATACTTTAGTGGTATATACCAAAACAGATACCGCCGCCGGATCAAAAGGGATCACTGCTTTTATAATCGAGAAAGACTTTAAAGGGTTTTCAACGGCACAAAAACTGGACAAGCTTGGTATGCGTGGCTCAAACACGTGTGAGCTTGTTTTTGAAGACTGCGAAGTGCCGGAAGAAAATATTCTTGGTGAAGAAGGAAAAGGGGTTAACGTGCTTATGTCCGGACTTGATTATGAACGGGTCATTCTGTCCGGAGGACCACTTGGTATCATGCAAGCATGTCTTGATGTTGTGCTTCCTTATATTCATGACCGAAAGCAATTTGGAAAATCAATTGGCGAATTTCAGTTCATTCAGGGAAAAGTCGCTGATATGTACACAGAACTTAATGCGTGTCGCAGTTATGTATATGCTGTTGCCGCGTCTTGCGACCGGGGCGAAACTACAAGAAAAGATTCGGCCGGATGTATTTTATATTCTGCTGAAAAAGCGACCCAAATGGCCCTTGAAGCCATTCAGTGTTTAGGGGGTAATGGTTACATTAATGAATTTTCAACGGGGCGCCTTCTTCGCGATGCAAAACTTTATGAAATTGGTGCCGGAACCAGTGAGATTCGCCGCATGCTTATCGGCCGTGAGTTGTTTGGCGAGACTTCTTAAAGTATATTAGAATAACCTAAATAAATTTAAGGTGTATTTTTTAAAATAAAGCTTGGAATTTTTCGTTAAATAAATTAAATACACTACATTAGATTGAATTTTATTTTTTCTACTGGAATCTGATTAAAATTATAATTCCTGTTTTAGGAGTGTAGATTGTTAATTCTTTACGAAACGTAAGTTTATGTTTTAGGTAGGATTTAATTTTTATGTCCTAGAATTAAATAGTGATTTTATTTTGCGGAAATTTATTTTATTTCCTGAAATATGTGCAATATTATTTAAATATTAAGGATTTGTTAAGGAATAGTAATGATTATCAGGATATATATTTTAAAGTTAATTTTTTGGGGTAACCTGAGTGAATAATAAAGGCGAAGAAAAAAGCCAAAATAATTCTAATTCATCACAAGATGCTGAAAATGCAGCGAAATTCCTAAAAACATTAGCAAACCCTAATAGGTTGATTATCTTGAATCTCCTCATGAATAACGAATCATGTGTAGGTGATTTAGAAAAAAGTTTGAACATTTCCCAGTCAGCATTGTCGCAACATTTAAGTCGAATGAGAGATGATGGTATATTAGCAAGACGTCGTGAAAGTCAGCAAATTTTTTATACAATCAAAGACGAGCGCATTAAAAAATATTTAAAATTAACACAAGAAGTTTTTTATAGTTAAGACGATCATCAGTTGATTGAATGATAAAGCTTCACTCAATTTTTGGTGGAAAAATATACCACCTATATAAGAATATGCTTATTTTCAATTACAGATTTATTTTATTTAATTCCTGTCCCAATTTTCCCGTTTTGAGAAAGCATGATAGCAATTGGCCTTGTGCGCGGGAATTCAGAAAATATTATCATCAATATTACTGTAAAGGGTACGCTTAAAAACATTCCAGCGATGCCCCAAATGCTGCCCCATAAAGCCAGTGATAACATGACAACAAGCGGGCTTAAATTTAACGAGTTCCCCATAAGTCGCGGCTCTAGAATATTACCGATCAATAGCTGAATAAAGCCGAGGCTGGTAATGATGATGATAAAAGGGGTAAAGGTAGAAAATTGTACCAGACTCAGAAGGGCCGGGAAAAGTACCGCTAGCATTGAGCCTACTGTGGGAATATAATTAAGTAGAAAAATGATAAATGCCCAAAAGCTTGCGTAATCCACATCATTTAAAATGAGCACCACATAACAGGCGGCCCCCGTCATCATGCTGACAAATGTTTTTATGGCGACATAAGTTTCAATTTTTTCACCTACAGTGCTGATAATTTCCTGAACTGTATCATCATGCTTTGAGCCGTTAAGAAGGGCTTTTAATTTGGTATTAAAACTGGCCTGTTCAAGAAAAATAAATAATACGTATATTAGTATAAGTCCCGCATTTCCGGCAATGCTCGCCATCGTTCCGGCAATATTGCTAATAAAAGGCCGCAGGTCGATCTGACTGATAAGCTGGGTGAGGTTAGGTTGGTTTTCAATTCCTAAAAGCGTATAGATCCGGTCAGATAATTTAAGCAGGTTTTCCTGATATATTGGAGCAGCAGCCTTAACGTTTGCTATATTATTTCCGATCATATCAACCAGTAACCAAAGAGCCATGATCATCGAAAGCAAAGCGGCGACAAAACATACGGATTTTGGCAGGGAAAAGTTTTTGATTTTTATTTTATGATAATAGTCCGCCAAAGTATTAATCAGATACCAGATTACGACGCTAATAAGAAATGGTACAATCAGATCGCGTCCAACAACCATAATGTAAACCGTGAGCGTGATTAAACCTAGACCGCCAGTATATGATAATATTCCCATTTAATACGCCCCTGATAATTTTAATTCCCGCAGATTGTTGTGCTTTCCTATAAAAAGGTCAAGTCATTAATAGTTGCAATTATACAATTAATCAGTGAAACTATTATTAAATGAGAGTAGGAGACAGAAAATGAAAAAGCTTTTAATTGGAATTGTCGTTGTTGTGGCACTCGGGGCTGGGGCTGTATTTTATTTGTCGTCCAATGCGGGCACGCTGGTTAGAGACGGCGTTGTTGAATATGTGCCGCCGGTAATTGGTGCGCCGGTTGATCTTGCGAGTGTTGATCTCGACGCGGTAGGCGGCATGGCTTCGCTTAATAATATGGTTATCCATAACCCGGTTGGCTTTAAATCAGAACATCTTTTTAAAATGGAGCAATTGCTTGTTAAAATGGATGTTAGTCTTGATAATCTGACATCCGATGTAATCAGCATCAGTGAAGTGCGCCTCGAAGGGGCCGACATGATCTATGAAATTGCCACAAGCGGCAATAATGTTGGCAAAATTCAGGAAAATATTGATGCTTATATGCAGTCACTTAATCTAGGAGAGAGTGAAGATAGCGAAAAGAAGTTTATTGTCGATCATGTCTATATCAATGGTACCAATGTCAGTCTTGCCAGTGATCTGCTCGCAGGGAAAGATGTTGGGTTTTCGCTTCCTAATCTTCATATAACCGATATCGGAAAACGTGATAATGGCGCGATAGCATCCGATGTTATAAAGCAGATTTTTGCTGCTATTAGCGGCAGCGCAACCGATGTTGCACAAAGCGAACTTCTTAAAAACACCGTGGGTGATATAGAAGGTGCCGCTGAAAATGTTGTTAAAGATTTAGAAGATAAGGTAGTGGACGAAGTGTCTAATAAACTTAAAGGGCTGATCCCACCGATGTAAGAGGTTTGTATTATTAAGTAGAAAGGAATTTAGAATGATTTTTCTGATAATTATAGGGGTCCTTGGCCTTTTTATTTATATGCTTTACGCGCGGCTTATCGGGCTTCGTAATAAAAATCTTGAAGCATTATCATCGATTGATGTGCAGCTTAAAAAACGTCATGATCTGGTTCCAAATATTCTTACCATTGCTAAAAAATTTATGGATCATGAAGAAGAGGTTCTTACAAAAGTGACCCAAATGCGCTCTATATCCGGTAGTGATTATGATAAGAAAAATCCTGAAGAAGTCTCTCAGCATCTTGAGGCAAACAAGCAACTCCAGTCTGCAATGTTAAATTTATTTGCGGTGGCGGAAAACTATCCAGATCTTAAATCACAAGAAACGATGATCCGCGCTCAGGAGACATACGAAGAAGTCGAAGGACATATTTCCGCTGCGCGCCGCTTTTATAATTCATCTACCACTGATCTTAAAAATGCCGTTGAAATTTTCCCAAGCAGCGTTATCGCCAGCATGATCGGCATTAGGGCCATGCCTTATTTTGAAATGGATGAGGCGGAAAGAAAACCAGTTGATGCGTCAGAATTCCTCTAAGAGATTATCCCGATGAATTTTGATGAACTATTGGAAAAACTGGATGGTTTTGACCATTATTACCAGAGCGAACTCAAATCCACACTGGATGAACTGGAGCTAAAAAGAAAAAAAGCCTGGAAGGTTTTTTTAACTATTCTTTGCTGTGCTGTTGCACTTGTAGGTTCTATCTTTTTTATCACAAGAAATGAAGATTTCACCGTAGTTTCCGGTTTCCTCAGCGCCATTGTTGTTATGTTTTTCTTCGGCAGAATTATAGCGATTAGAAAACGTGCCAAGCTTAGTGTAATGCCGAAATTATGCAGCTCTCTTGGATTTAAATATCATCCAGAGGCGCGAAATAGTGGTTTGGGGGCGTATAGTGAACTTTCACTTATCCCATCTTATAACGAGAGAAAACTGGAGGATGAAATATCCGGCCAGATTGAAGAGGTTGATTTTAACCTGTTTGAAGCCAAGTTGATTAGAGTAACGCGAGGGCGTAAGGGTAAGAAAACGCGAACAACCGTTTTTAGAGGTTTGTTATGCTGTTTCGATTTTCATAAAGAATTTAACGGCACCACGGTTGTCAGCAGAGACCAAACGATGATCGGCAACTTATTATCTGGTTTTATGCATACTGGGGAGAGGGTAAAGCTCGAAGATCCTGAATTTGAAGATAAATTTGAAGTTTATTCAACCGATCAGGTCGAAGCGAGGTATTTACTCACACCGGGGTTTATGGAAAGAATTTTGAATTTCTCCCGCTCCGGTACGGCAGCTAATCTTCAATTTGCCTTTCAAAACGGTATGATGTTTATGGCCATGAAAAATTCAAAAGATCATTTTGAGGGGGACGGTCACAACCTTAATGATCCAAAATATATCGAAAGTACAATTAAAGAGCTTGCTTTTCTGTTTGAAATAGTAAGAGATTTAAACCTGACACAGACGACAAAAATATAACAGGATAATGAATATGATAAAGTGCCAAAAAGAACTGTTTGATATTCCGCAGGATATTACTTATCTCAATGCCGCTTATATGGGGCCACTTATGAAAACGGCTGCAGATATTGGCGCAGAAGCCGTTCGTAAGAAATTAAAGCCATGGGGCATTCCTATCAGTGATTTTTTTGGTCCGCCCAACAGATATTATGAATTGGCTGCTGAAATGATCGGCTCGAACGCGTCCGATATTGCAATCGTTCCTTCGGTTTCATATGGAACGGCGATCGCTGCTAAAAATATTAAAGTAAGTGCGGGGCAGAATTTTGTCATTATGGCCGATCAGTTTCCATCGAATGTCTATCCGTGGATTGAACTTGCTGAGGAGAATGGCGCGGAAATTATAACCGTTGACTGGCCTGATGACGGTGACTGGACGGCAGCAATTATCGCTGCGATTGATGAAAATACGGCGATTGTAGCCTCAGCCAATGCCCACTGGACTAATGGAACGCTGATTGATCTAGTTGCTGTTGGTAGATCAGCCCGTGAGGTTGGCGCGGCGTTGGTGCTTGATCTTACCCAAACCCTTGGCGTGACGCCCTTTTCAGTAAAGGATGTTGATCCGGATTATATGATTGTTGGCAGTTATAAATGGTTACTTGGCCCTTACTCGCTCGGCTTTATGTATGTAGCGCCCCGTAATCAGGGAGGAAAACCGATCGAAGAAAGCTGGATCACCCGCAAAGGGGCAGAAGATTTTGCAAGGCTGGTTGATTATAAAGAAGAATATGAAGCAGGCGCGCGCCGGTTTGATATGGGTGAAAAAAGTAATTTTATTAATATCCCGATCGCCATTGCCGCTATGGAAAAGCTCAATGAACTGGGCGTGGAAAATATTGCTGAATATATTAAAAGCCTAACCGATTATATTGCTGAGCGGGCCTGCGCCATAGGACTTAACGTGGCGGATGAAAATATGCGAGTGCCTAATTTGATCGGTATTAATTTTAAAGATGGCGTGCCGTCCCATATTGCCGGCAAATTAGCGGAAAATAAAATATTCGTCAGCATCCGCGGGGATAGTATCCGTGTCGCCCCCCATATTTATAACGAAAAAGCGGACGTTGATCGGTTGTTTGACGTTCTTGAAAGCGAACTATAATCATGGCCATAAATGTGGAAATAGAACGCAAGTTCCTCATTTTGAGAAAACCCGACCAAAAACCGGACCGCGTTCATAAAATCCGCCAAGGCTATATCGCCCGTGAAAAGGGCAACTCGGTCCGAGTGCGTGAAAAAGACGGTGACTTTATCCTCAGCATTAAAACCAACAATGCTGGCGGTGGTCGCAATGAACTTGAATATGCTATAACGGCGGAAGAAGGCAATGTGCTGTTTTCATCGTTAAGTCACGCG
>JABJKT010000192.1 GCA_018660225.1 Kordiimonadaceae bacterium | reverse complement strand
GGCGAGCAAGAAGAAAATAATGAGCCACTAACATCAACGTTTATTACTAATGCAGTGATTTATGATGGTTCCGGCGGTGACGCTGTGCAAGGTAGCGTTCGTATTGATGAAGGTTTAATTATCGCCTTGGGTGATCTTACGCCACTGCAAGGTGAAAAAACATTAGATGCGGGCGGTCTTGCGCTTGCCCCGGGGTTTATAGACCCGCATAGTCATCATGATAGAAAAATAATGGAACAACGAGCCCCTAAAAGCTTACTTGCGCAGGGCATAACCACTTTTGTCAGCGGTCTGGATGGTGGTTTATCAACATTTGGCGAGCCTTTTATATCTGTGCAAAATAATTTTGATATTTTTGAAAAAACACCCGCTGCCGTTAATATGGCGCTTTTTGCCCCTCATGATACTTACCGCGGAATTGTTATGGGTGATGATATTAAACGTTTAGTGACAGATGAAGAACTTGAGAAGATGAAAGTGATGCTGCGCCGCGATATGGAAGCTGGCGCCCTCGGCCTTGCCACAGGACTTGAATATGAGCCGTCGGTTTATTCTGATGCCCATGAAGTGATTGAGCTTGCGAAAGTCGCCGCCGAATATGGTGGCAAATATTCAAGTCATATCAGAAGCGAAGATGTTGCCGTATATCCAGCGATTGAAGAAGTTATTACTATTGCCAGAGAAGCGAATATAGCCGCAAATTTTAGTCATATTAAAGTTGCCATGTATGAATTATACGGTCAGTCGACAAATGTTATTGAAATGCTCAATAATGCCCGCGAGGAGGGGCTTGATATTACCGCTGACGTCTATCCTTATGATGGCTGGCAATCAGTTCTTGGAATTACTATCCCGTCACGTGATTATTATGACCGTGAGGCGGCAGAATATGCGCTTAAATCAATTATTGAGCCTGCGTCTGTTATTATTACGTCCCATAAGACTAATCCTGAATATGAAGGGAAAACACTGGCACAAATAGCAATTGATAAGAATGTAGATCCTGTTGACCTTTTGATGTCTTTATTACAACAAGGCGAAAAAGAAAAATTTCGAATAGGTGTTATTGGCCGCAATATTAGTGAAGACGATATTAAAAATTTCATGCACTGGCCCTATACTGCCATAACGACTGATGGCGGGATTGATGGTGATCATCCACGCGGGCAGGGTACATTCTCGCGGGTGTTGAGCCGCTATGTGCGTGATTTAGATGTATTATCATTACCAGAAGCCATTCGAAGAATGACAAGCCTACCCGCAAGCAACCTCGGCCTTGCGACACGTGGAATGATCAAGGAAGGCCTTGCTGCCGATCTGGTACTTTTTGATCCTGATACGATACAGGACCACGCCACCTTCGCTGAACCACTGCAATATTCAACAGGGATCAGCGCCGTTTGGGTAAATGGTGCGGTCGTCTTTAAGGACGGCGAGCCAACGGACGCCAGACCGGGTAAAATACTCAAACGTGAGAATTAAACTTTCCCGCCATGCTCTAGCCAATGGGCAGCATCGGGAGTTAATGCTTTTGCCACCGCTTTGTCATATTGTGCGAGTTCTTCTTCGGTGAGCACATCACGCCAGCGGCCATTGGTGCCTTTATTCATGAAACGGTCAGTGCCACCTTTCCATAATTCAGAAGATTCGGGCATGATTTTCATGAAATTCTTCTTCATTGATCCAAATGAGATGCGCTCGAGTATCCCGGGCATCATTGCTTCATCAATATCAATATTAAGATAATCGGCCACACCACGAATTGCTTTTTCTGGATCTTCTTTTAAATCGACGAAATGGACAAAATGGATATTATCAAGATGACGATAATCCCACCATGTCTGTAGGTGATGAAAATGTGACCAGTATGGATAGCCATCATTTTCCCAATCATACCAGCTTTTTGAAATCCAGTCTTTCCATAATGCATGAAGGTCTTCATAATCTTGGGGAAAATCGCGACCAGTTGCGGCTAAATTATCGGCGATCATTTCATTAAATGTATCAGAATAACCGCTATGATGGTTCCACATTGACATAAATACATCGCGGCCATCGTGGCACACATAGATATATTTCATAGTGTCATAGTATGGGATGCCGTCTAGGGGAAGCCTAGTTCGTCGCCCGTAAAAACCCGGTCCACGCCTTAAGATACGAATAGAAAAATTATTCATACCTCAGAGCCTTTATCGGGTTGGTATGGGCGATACTAAAGGCATGTATGGCCACAGTGAGCCATGCAATTAGCAGAGCGAGCACAGAAGCCACAATGAACAGGTACAGGTGATTAACAAGTTCAATCCTGTATTCAAAACCAGTTAACCATTCACTTATAAAATACCATGCTATGGGCCAGGCAATAAGATTTGCCAGCAAAACCGGTTTGGAAAACTGCCAGACCATCAGCGCAACGATATCCTTTACGCGCGCGCCCATGACTTTACGAATACCTATTTCTTTGGTCCGTTGCTCGGCTTCAAAACTTGCCAGACCGTAAAGGCCAAGACAGGCCACAAAAATGGCGAAGCTTGAGAAAAATGCAAATGTCTTCATGCGCTCTTCATCGGCCTGATAATAAAAATTATAAAGAGTATCAAGATAGTTGCTGGAGGGCGCAGAGGTTGTACTGGAAATTTCCATCCATTTATTATCAATAGTTTCCATTAGGTTAGCACGCTTAGCACGGTCATATTCAAGGCTGATAACCCAAAGATCCTCAATTGCTGCCTGAAAAATCATCGGTCTGATCGGCGAATGTAATGAGGCAAAATTAGTATCAGCCACAACACCAATGATGGTTGATAATGTGCGCTCATCACTATTAACTTCGTTGATAACCATGATTTTTCCAAGGGCATTTTCAGGGTTCTTAAAACCCATATAATCAAGTGCTGCCTGATTAATGATACCGGTCCTGCTGTAACTGTTATCTTCTCCTTCAATGGGGCTGATAATATCAGCCTGATAGTCGGGTGAAAATAACCTACCAGCCAGAAGCTTACTATCATAGAAGGGTAAAAAGTTATAATCGCCCGTCATTCTGTCTATAATAAACATTTCATTTGTCTCTCCATCCAACAGTTTAACTCTACCAACACGATCTCCCGAGATAGGTAACTGACGGTTCGAAGCGGCGACATTGACAATTTCTGGCATGTCTAAATATTCAGCGCGGATGGTTTCAAGCGCTGAAAAACTATCTTCATCAAGATTGCTATAGAGTAAGTATTTATTGTCCTTTTCAAATCCGAGAACTTTATTCTGGGCATAGTCTACTTGAAAATACATCACAGCCGTCATTAAAATCAGCCCGATAGCAATTGAAAATTGCAGGGTAACCATAAAAGTCCGCATCAAACCGGAACTGCCTCTTTTGCTCTTGTTGCCTTTTAAAATCTCCACAGGACGAAACGATGAAACATAAAGTGACGGATAAGCACCAGCCCCTAATCCCACCAAAATAATCAGAGCCGTTATACTGAGTAATATCGATGGATCATTAATCAGATTCAGGGATAAAACTTTTTCAATAAATTGACCAAATATTGGCAGTAATATCGCTACTAATAATATAGATATAACACCGGCAATCATTGTTATGAGCAGGGCTTCGGTGAGAAATTGTGTAGCAACTTGACCGCGGCTAGCACCACAGACTTTGCGAATGGCCACTTCTTTTGCACGCGTAAAGGAGCGCGATGTAGACAGGTTCATGAAATTAATACAGGCAACAACAAGAACCAGAAATGCAATTGCAGAAAAATTATAAACAACATTTATATCGCCCGAAGATTTCATCTGTTGCATAGACACAGAATGAAGATGGATGTCTTCAAGAGGCATAAGATCAATTGACAGCAAGTCCGTGGCTTGGGCGTCGCCTCGCCCCAAGGCACTCATATCAAGCTGTGAATTGAGATAGTCGGGAAATTTATCTTCGACAATCTGCCCTAATTCGGCTGAGTTGAGCCTTAGATACTCGAATGTATTATGAGATATCCAGCTTTCGGCAATAGAAGGCTGATTGATAAAACGTGACGTATCGAACCAGGTTAGCATCTCCAGATCAAGATGCGTATTATCCGGAAGGTCCTTCATCACGGCGACCACTTTGTAGCTTTGGTCATTATCTTTTATATAAAGCACTTCGCCGATAGGATCTTTGGTGCCAAAATATTTCCGGGCATTTTCTTCATTAATAATAATGGATGCATTATCCTGAAAAACCTGTTCGCGCACTCCAGCAACCATCGGCAAATCGAACACTTCAAAAAAGTCCACATCGACAAACCCGACAGTTTCATTTACCTCGGCCTCATT
>JABJKT010000020.1 GCA_018660225.1 Kordiimonadaceae bacterium | reverse complement strand
TTTTCAAAAGGCATTCATAAGAGCGGAAAGCATATTTCAGTTGATTGCTGTAATATGAGCTTCGTTGAAGCCGATTTTGCGGCAATAGTAGGTAGTGTTGATATTAATGATGCGCAAACGGATAAGGAAATCCTTGCTGCGTTATCTGGCTTTCGGCCATTTATTGAAATGCCTGATTTACTTCAACCATCTGACGGTAGCTCTAATGTTGGTGGGATAGCGACAAATTACGATTTTAGAAACGCCATCATCGGTGATCTAATCGAAACCAAGGCAACTGCCGACTGGATTAATAGGCTCAATAACTTTAGCTTTCAAATGACCAATGAAAATGGTGATCTTCTTGCTGAAGGTTCTATTAAAGATGCGTATGAACCTCTATACCGCGTTAGGCATCTGCGCAATCGTCTCCTTAAACGCGGACGGCCCTTAAAAGCAGGTGACATACTTTCACTCGGGAATATGGGGGCAATTCGAACCTTAAAGCCAAACCTTTATTTTGACCCGTCTACGCGCCCTGTTTTTCGTGGCAACATTGCGACTGTTAGTTACATTGGGCTTGACCCATCTGGGCCAGCAACTGTTAGTGTCGTGATTGACCGAATTTTTGAATGAGACAAACAAGAATGTAACATGTGCCAATCTTTTGCCGTAATCGGGGCCCACTAATCTCATTTTAACGAATGTCCGCTTTCGACCCAAAGCAGCCATTCGAGATGATCGTTTTGACCAGATGAATCATTTGATGTAAGCTCCTCAAAACTTAGAGAAGAATTAAATGATACTTCGTCGCTTTATGAAGCATGTTACAGACGAGAACTGGTTTGTGGTTGGGCTTGAAATGGTGGTGGTTGTCCTTGGTATAATTATCGGCCTTCAGTTTTCCAATTGGAATGAGCAGAGGCTAGAACTTGTCAAAGGGCAAAGCTATCTCAACCGTATTGCCGATGAACTGGAACAGGATATCCGCTTCTTTAATGGCGTACTTAGAAGCAATGAAAGAAGCATTGAAAATGCGCAGTTTCTGCTTGAAACTGCCGAGAACGAAGACCTAGTTCGAGAAGATCCCACCCGATTCATCACTTCGATTGCATCAGTGGGTAATGTATCTGATAAAGCAAAAGCATTATTTGAAGAGGCTGCTAAAACAGAACCTACAAACCCAAGGGTAGAATATAATATTGCTCTCTATGAAATTCAGCACGGGCAAGCCCAAGAAGCATTTGACCGTCTAAATAGTTTGCTGAATGGCGCACCAACAAATGCCCCATGGATAAGTCAAATAAAACAGAGGATGGAGGTTGCGGCCGGGCAATTAAATAATGCAACAACCAGCCGACCAATGAAACAGCCGTCACAAGAACAAATTATGGAAGTCTCTAGCATGTCAGCGGGTGATCAGGATGCCTTCATCAGAAGCATGGTGGACGGCCTTGCCGAAGATTTAAAAGAAAATCCGGATAATCTAAATGGATGGCTCAATCTAGCAAGATCATATGGAGTTCTAAAAGAATGGCAAAAATCCGCAGATGCCTACCAGGAGGCTATTCGTCTATCACCAGAAGACGAAAAAATAAAAGGCCTTTATAAAAGTGCTTTTGAAAAAGTAGTTGATAATTAACAGCCCTGATCAGTATTTACAATTTTTTCAAACTTATTTGAATGTCTGCTTATGTCGTCGAAAGCAGACACTCAAAATTCGTTAAAAATAGGCGCCAATGCTGAAAATTACGCCGCTGTCTGAGCGTTTGCCGGCTTGTAGGTTGGTGTCTACGTAGGCGATTCCGAGTTCGAACATTTCGAAGGATACGCTGGTGCCGATTTTCCAGTCCCATTTGCCGGAACCGAAGGCGCCGTCTTCATAACCAAGATGAAGGTTGATGTTAAAGGGGGTGCCCGGCATTGTGCCGCGGGTATCATTATAAAAATAAACATTATCCTGATTACCGATATTATCCTGGCTGGGCATATAAGCAATACCAACCGAGCTGGTCAGCAGACCAAAATCAACACCGATCGAGCCGTAAGTTTCGATATAGCGCGCATCCGTGCCGCCCGGATAAACATAAGCGGTAGCGCCAAAATCATAAATCAGTCCGTTTATTTCTGTGCTGTAACCCGCGTAAAAGTTTGTTTCAAGATCAGCGCTTTTAAAATCAGAAACGTTGGTGGCCCATGCGCCCACATAAATGCCGCTGTCTGAATACCAATCGACGCCACCTTGGGCGGCAAAATCATTATCCGTTTTTGAAACGCCGCGGAAACGGTAATCGCTTTTAAGGGAGGCGTTAAATTCAAGTTCACCGCCTAAAACTTCCGTTTGCGCATTAGAAGACAGTGGCATCATTATGAGGCCAGATAATAAAAGCAGTATTATTTTAATCTTCATCATTCAATTCCTAGCGCTACGCCGGCGTTGAGCCGCTCCCCGTACCAATTCATTCCCCAGTGCAGATGGGGACCTGTTGCCCGGCCCGACATGCCGACGGTTCCGATCGGGTCGCCCTGCTTCACGGTCTGGCCCTCACTAGCTATGGCCCGCTCCATATGGGCATAAACACTGCTAATGCCGTGGCCGTGATCTATCACCATAGTATTTCCAGTCAAGTATTGATCACTGAGCAAAGTTACTTTACCGCCTAAAGGAGCCACAATTAAGGCACCTTGTCCCGGCGCGATATCAAGCCCTGTATGAGGGCTTCTCGGTTCGCCGTTAAGAATGCGGTGGGAACCAAAGCGGCCACTGATCCGCCCTTCAACCGGCCAGATCATTTGTTCTCTGAAATTTTGCAGATCACTGTCCATTGCGCGAACCCTGCGCACGTCTGCGGCGTCCTTTGAAATTCGTGCCTGCACTTCTTTAGGCGGAGCAACATATTTTGGCGGAAGGCCGCTGATTTCTTCGGTTTCATAATCATGGGGCATTACATCCAATTGATGCATGGTATGGCCGCCTGCTTTATGATCGACGCGGATATTAGCCTTTGCCTTATATTTCCACCCTAAGGCGATAACGAAGGTGCCGTCTGGTGATTGTTTGACGGTTTTTCCGTGGAAGGTTACTTTATCACCGAGCGAAACCTTGCCGACATAATAGCCACCCTGTTTTAAAGGCTCGCGCATACCAAGCGCGTTTTCGGCGTAGCAGGATAAAGTTGTCGAAACGAATATTATCCAAGTGAATAATAATTTTCTCATAAAAGTTGCCCTTGTTCGTCATTTGATACAGGTTTCTTTTTCTTTTTTGCTTTTGGCTTTGATTTTGGCTTTCCGTTGCTGACTATAACGCCAACCACTCCATCACGAAATTCGATACCTAGGTTTTCACCTTTAGCCACACCTTTACCGTCGCTGAGAGTTTTTCCCTGCTCGTCGCGAATGACGGCGAAGCCGCGCTCAAGCACTTTTTGATAACTGAGGCTTTCCAGAAGGCGAGCCGGCGTTTCATATTTGATTTTCTTCTGGTGGATATATGTTGAAATTGCCCGCTCCATTCTCTCACCTTTTATAATCGTCTCAAGCTTCATGGCCTGTCTTTCAACGCCGACTTTCAGAGCGCGTGGCAACCGCTCACTCAATTCATCAAAACGCTGTGCTGATAAACCGAGCAGCTCTGATGGTTTGGGAAGACCGCGGCCAAGTCCTTCTACTTGCTGTTCAAGATTATTTAGGTGCCTTTTTGTGGCCTTTTCAAGACGGATATCAAAATCTTTTAG
>JABJKT010000191.1 GCA_018660225.1 Kordiimonadaceae bacterium | reverse complement strand
CAAGACAATAAACAGAGACGAGCCGTTATCTGACGAAGAAAAAAACAGAATTAATGCCCTGCTTAGTGATAAGGGAGAGGTTTGATTTATATAATCCCCCTAATCCTAGCAAGTATCATTGCGCTTTTATTTCTCTTGGTTCCTTATTTTAAGAACAGAGAGAGTGTTCAAACAGAGGCCCCGGATATAGCGGTTTATAAGGCACAGTTAAATGAATTAACCACTGATACCCAGCGCGGCGTTATCAGCGAAGAAGCGGCCAAAACGGCCCGTCTTGAAATAGAACGCCGGATTTTAAAAGCGGCTGACCAAGCTTATAGCGACGTTTCACCTGAAAGACCAAATTATATTCTGGCGCTGTCGCTTATTGTCATTATTCTGATTTCGCCTGCATTTTATGCCATTCTTGGCACGCCCGGAATGCCCGATTTTCCAAGAGCACAACAAATAGAGGCGCAGACTGATCAAGCTCAGGCTGATCAGATTGCAGAAGGGAAGCGATTAATTGCTCAGCAAAAAGTAAATCTTATAAAAGATGCGAGTGATGCGCGGGGCTGGGCTTATCTTTCCAATCTGGAGCTTACGATTGGTAATTTTCAGGGCGCGGCAGAGGCGCTTTATAACGCCCATATGCTGGAGCCGGAAAGTTTTGAATATCAATTGATGTACGCAGAAGCCCTGATTATGGCATCAAGCGAGCGCGTGATACCGGCGGCAATGATTATTTTAAAGAAAGCAGAAGCCCTTAACCCTGATCATTACGGTCCTAAATATTACCTTGCCCTTGCTGATTATCAGGCCGGTGATATTGAAAGAGCCCATAGTGAATGGCTAAAGATAAGTACGGGATTGGCGGAAGGTAATCCGCTAAAACCACTTGTGGATTTTTGGGTGGGTAAGGCGGCTCAGGATTTAGGGTTGGCTGAGGCTTTACCGCAAACAAGAGCGCCTTCAATTTCTTCCGAACAGGCAGAAGTTATCCAGAATATGAGTGATGGTGAAAGGCAGGACCTGATCCGGCAAATGGTTTCGCAACTGGCAGATAAGCAAGTTGAAAACCCGGCTAATATTGAAGGCTGGTTACGGCTTTCTCAGGCGTATATGGTGCTCGGTGATAAAGAGCAGGCCATAGACGCTATGAAGAGTGCTATAAGCAATGCGCCAGACGAGCAAAAAGCTAATTTGCAAAAAGAACTGGAAAAATTAACCGGTTTAGAGTAGAATCTGATTCTCAGCCGCAGAATAGTGGCGTTTCCATAAAGGCAGAAGGTCATGGTAATCATTAATCACACTGATTAATGGTATGTTTTTATTGGAATAATATTTATGAAAATTGGTTCACAATCGCAGACACTTGTCGCACTAACGTCACTACTTGATGCTGCAAAGCCGCAGCAACAGGTTCAAGGTGATGAGCAAGGCGAAAAGGATAAAAAGACCCAAGGGGCCCGCGATGGTCGCTTGAGCGCCCGCAAAGCGCAGCGTGAAGATCTTATCCAACAAAACCGTGATGCGCTTAAGCAAATACAAGATGATATTCGCCTTCAAAGCCTTCAGGGTTTAAATGAAAATGATGATGTGGAAGAAGGCGTTGATTTAAATTCTCGTGAAAGACTTTCTTCCGGCGCGGCGCCCGGTCAACCGACATTTAAAAAGATCGGCCAGATTGTTGACATTAGGGTTTAGGGTCAGGGCCCTAATCTTCTGTCGTTTCTTCTAATTGATGTTTCATTATTATAGGCATTTGTGCCAAGGCGAAGACAAAGCTAAGCGGCATAAAGATATAGCCCTTCATGGCGATCCATTCACTCATTGTGAAATTGCGCCATAATATTTCATTCAGTATCGCGCAGCCAATAAAATAGAGACCCCAATTGCGGCTCATTTTCATCCAGGCAATATCTTCGAGTGGTGGAAATCCCACTGCCATGACGTTTTTAAGAAAGGGTTTTCCCATCATATAGCCACTAAGTAGAATGGCAGAAAAAAGACTATAAAGAATGGTTGGCTTAATTTTAATGAAGGTAGGGTCATTGAAATATATGGTAAGACCACCGAAGAAACCAATTAAAATTCCCGACACCCAAAGCATTTTTGATATATTTTTAAGAATTATTTTTGAACAGATCATTGAGACCGCAAAGGCGCACATGAATATCATGGTTGCCGGAATGGCTCCGCCCAATCCATCCTCATCGGAGAAATATTTGTTAGCGACAAAGAAGACGATGATTGGCCCGATTTCAATTATAAATTTAATTAATTGTGGAGCTATACCTTTTTTATTTTCTGGCTCGTTACTCATAAATATCCTTAATTTTTAATTTCTACACCAACCAGCATTTTTGAAAAATCGCTGGCATCAAACGGCTGCAGATCATCAATAGATTCGCCGACGCCGATGGCATGGATTGGTAGTTTAAATTTTTCTGCGCAGGCCACCAGAACACCGCCGCGGGCCGTGCCGTCCAGTTTGGTCATAATCAGACCGCTAATACCAGCCATTTCAAGGAACACTTCTGTTTGCAGCACGGCATTTTGTCCCGTTGTCGCGTCTAGTATCAGTACCGTGTCATGGGGTGCGCTCTCGTCGAATTTATTAATCACTTTGATGATTTTTTTAAGCTCATCCATCAGATAGCTTTTATTTTGAAGTCGTCCCGCCGTATCAATCATCAATATATCTGTGCCGGTTTCTTTAGCCTTGCTCATAGCATCATAAGCAAGTCCCGCCGCGTCACAGCCCTCGACGCCGCTGACCACCGGAACATCATTACGTTCGCCCCAGATCTGAAGTTGTTCGGTTGCCGCCGCGCGGAACGTATCACCGGCCGCCAGCATAACGCTCTTGCCTTCATTTTTAAATTGCTTGGCCATTTTGCCGATTGTGGTTGTTTTGCCGGCACCATTTACGCCAACCATTAGGATTACGTGGGGGCTGTTTTCACCACTTACGATTAGCGGCTTTGCCACTTCTTGCATGATCTCGCCTATTTCCTCGGCCAGGGCCTGCTGAACTTCTTCGGCAGAAATAGATTTATCAAACCTGTTCTTTGCTAGCCGTTCGCAAACTCTTGCGCTCACCGCGACACCAAGATCCGACATGATCAACAGGTCTTCCAATTCTTCTATTGTCGAAGCATCAAGGCGTTTTTTGGTGAAAATACTTGTAATGCCCTCGGTAAGGGCAGAGGAGCTTTTTTTAAGGCCTTGTTTTAAGCGGCCGAACCAGCCGACCTTTTTTTCATTTTCAGACATCTAAAACTTCCGTAATAAGTATGCCATCTTGATAGCCTGTGACGACGGCTTTTGCAATATGCCCGACCGAATGCTCGCCTTTTAATTTGGCCGGAGCAAAATGCTCCGTATGACCGATGACAGCATTTTCATCTTTATGGGATTTTTCGACCAGAATGCTCACCGTTTTACCAATTTGGGCTAAAAAGAGCTGATCAACTTTTTCTTCGCCCAGTTTGCGAAGGCGCGCGGCGCGCTCTTTACGGATCGACCTGTCCATTTGTGGCATATTTGCAGCTGGTGTTCCTTCGCGTTCTGAATAGGGAAACACATGAAGGTAGGTTAAATTACAGTCTTCGACCAGCGCCATGGAATTTTGGAACATTTCTTCGGTTTCTGTGGGAAAGCCGGCAATTATATCGGCGCCAAAAACCACGTCAGGACGCGCTTTCAGGACGGCATTACAAAATTCAATTGAATCTTCTCTGTTATGGCGCCTTTTCATGCGCTTTAAAATCATATTGTCGCCCGCCTGCAAGGATAAATGCAGGTGCGGCATCATACGTTCTTCATTTGTAATCACATCAAATAATGCCTGATCGGCTTCTATGGAATCGATCGAGCTAAGCCGAAGTCTCGGCAAGTCAGGGACGTTTTTAAGAATTTTCTGACATAAACTACCCAAGGTAGGGTTTCCTGGCAAGTCAGGGCCGTATGATGTAATATCAACACCGGTGATGATCACTTCCTTATAACCATTATCGACAAGTTTTTGAATTTGGTTGACCACTTCACCGGCTGGCACCGAGCGGCTATTGCCGCGGCCATAAGGTATAATGCAAAATGTACAGCGATGATCACAGCCATTTTGAACCTGCACGAAAGCACGCGAGCGCTCTTCGTAACCATCGATTAGGTGTGGCGCGGTTTTCTTAACTGACATGATGTCGTTAACGCTGACACGTTCGGTTTTTGAAATACCGAAATCCTGATAGCTTTTTTCGATCAGTTTTTCTTCGTTACCAAGTATCTGATCTACTTCTTCCATGTCGGAAAATTGTTTGGCATCAATTTGCGCTGCGCAGCCCGTGACGATTAGTTTGGCGTCCGGGTTATCACGTTTGGCGCGGCGGATTGACTGCTTGGCCTGTCTTGTCGCTTCGGCGGTTACGGCGCAGGTATTAAAGATCACCGTATCATCAAGACCAGCATTACTTGCATGGGTCTTGATCACCTCTGATTCGTACGTATTTAGCCGACAGCCGAATGTTATGACTTTTACTTTGCTCATATTGCTCTATATGGACTGATTCTGACAAAAATCAAATAAAAACGCACCTTTTAGCCCAATATTAGCCCCCAGATTAACCCCAGGTTAGCCAAAGACAGCAGGGACGAGAAGGTAACTTGTGCCGGTAATGGCGAAAATAGCAAATAAATTAAGCCTGAATCCAGCACTGGCCATCTGCGGTATGGTTACCTCACCACTTGAAAATACAACGGCATTAGGCCCCGTTGCCACCGGCAGCATAAAGGCACAGCTTGCTGATATTGCTAGCGGTACAAATAATATCATCGGATCAAGTCCTGATGCCACTGCAAGCGCACCCATGATAGGTAGGAGTGTGGCCGTGGTGGCCGTATTGCTGGTAAGCTCGGTAAGGAAAACCACTAATGTGACCAGGATAAAAATAATAAAGATTAAATCCAATGTGCCGATAATAGCTAGCTCGCTACCAATCCAGATCGCGAGACCGGATGACTTCACCGCTGCGGCGAGGCTTAAGCCGCCGCCGAAGAGAAGTAAAACACCCCACGGAATTTTTTCAGCCGTTTTCCAGTCAAGCAAGGTCGGCGTCTTTTTATCCTTAGAGCCGGACGGGACCATAAACATCAACATCGCCCCGGCTATGGCAATGAGCGCATCACTGAGCCAGGGAAGCATTTCGAGGCTTTTTTGAATAGGGGTGCGAAATACCCAGGCGCTGGCCACAAAGGCAAAAAGCTGGGCCATCCGTTTTTCCGGAATGCTTATGGGGCCCATATCATCTAGTTCCTGCCGTAAAATATCATGAGCAATGGAGTTTTCGTTTAAATCAAAAGGATGAGCCCATTTTGTCAGAACAAAAAGTGCAATTGGCAACATGATTATAACGGATGGAACGCCTATCATCATCCATGATAAGAAGCTTACATCAATGCCGTAATTTTCTTTCATGAAAGCAATAACAAGCAGGTTAGGCGGGGTGCCAATGGGCGTACCAAAGCCACCAATATTAGCGCCGTAAGCAACCCCAAGAACCAGACAGAGTATAAACCCTGTTGTCTTGGCACTACGTTCTTTGACAATTTCGCCTGCCAGAGATAACGCAATCGGCAGCATCATCAACGAGCTTGCCGTGTTGCTTATCCACATAGAAATTATCGCTGTAACGAACATAAAGCCGCCAATAAGGGCTGTTGGGTTATTGCCTACATTGACCAGAATGGATAGAGCAATGCGGCGGTGCAAATTCCATTTTGCAATACCAGTAGACATAATGAAGCCTCCCATGAGAAGCAATATAGTCGGTGCTGCATAAGGGGCGGTAGCGGCCCCGATCGAAGAAATGCCGAGCATGGGGAACATAACAATAGGAAGCAGGGATGTAACCGGCACAGGGAGCGCTTCAGATGACCACCAATAGGCAAGCAGCACTGTAACGGCAGCTACATTCCACGCATTATCGCTCATGCCTTCGGGGGCGGGAAGTAAAATTATAATGATAAATAATGCCATGCCGAACAGCATGTTGAAATTTCTCATGCCAAATTTATTCATATACCCTCACTTTTTGAAAATTACTTGGCACATTAATACATATGTAAAACGAAACTAAGCATAATTCTTGATGTTTTTGGCTTAAACGTAAACTGATCGCCACGATCAACATAAAGACCTTCACCTATAATGGAACGGGTATATTCCGCCCTGACAGCAATATTTTCCATGACGGCAACTTCAATGCCACCGCCAAAACGTAAACTGGTTAGCCGCTTATTGTATCTGCCATTATCACCGCTATCTTGGTATTTATTTATACCGCTTGATTTTATATTCGTTCCTGAATAACCGACGAGGCCGAATATCAACGCTTTATTGGAAAGGGTGATACCAGGGCGAAAGCTAAAATCAAATGTGTTGCTTTGGGATACTTTTATTGTGTTGGTGCCATCACTAAATACTGTGTTGCCTTTATCGACGATAAAAGCGGCTTCAGCACCGCCATAAAAAATTCCGTAATTAAGGCCATATCCCCCCAAAATACCCATGCCGTAACTATTAGATGATTTGGTGTTTGTGATATCGCCAAATATACTGACTTCATCATCTGTTGGTCGGGCAAGGTGAATAATGCCAGAGGAAAATGTTGATTTCGTCGTAATTACACCGGCATACATGCCTTCGAATGGACTACCGTCCACACCGGCACTCGCGGTCATGTTATAGAGTGATATTAGAGCTATAACCGCAGAGCTGATTATATATTTGGTCCGTTTAAGGGTCATTAGGTATGTTTCCAACAGTCTTTATGGTTCAAATTACAGCACACATATTACATTTTTTGAGGCAAGCGTAAACAAGAACTTGACTCTTATGACGTTTAGCCATATTTTCCGCTCATTCCCGATGGATGAAGCATAACATGTGTCCAAGGATGCCCACCAGTCAGCGAAGGTTCGCCCACTGGTGTGTTTGTGTTATGAAAAATTCAATTGGTTAAATTAAGGCAACTAGGTGTAAGAGAAACATATGTTCGATAGTTTAAGTGATAAACTTGGCGGTATATTTGAGAAGCTTAAAAAACGTGGCGCGCTCAGTGAAGCCCATGTTGACGAAGCGATGCGTGAAGTTCGTCTTGCTCTTCTCGAAGCGGATGTTGCTCTGCCGGTTGTTAAAAACTTTATTGCTAAGGTAAAAGAAAAGGCTATTGGTCAGGAAGTCGTTAAATCGGTAACCCCAGGTCAGATGGTTGTTAAGATCGTTAATGACCAGATGGTCGAAATGCTTGGTGGCGACGCCAAAACCATAGATCTTAATGCGCCGTCCCCGGTACCAATGTTGATGGTCGGCTTGCAAGGTTCTGGTAAAACCACATCAACCGCTAAAATAGCCAAAAGATTAAAAGTAAAAGAACGTAAAAAAGTTCTGATGGCCTCGCTTGACGTTCAGCGTCCGGCCGCCATGGAACAGCTTGCAATACTCGGTAAGCAAATTGATGTTGCGACACTGCCGATAATCGCAGGTCAAATGCCAGTAGATATCGCAAAGCGCGCTATCACGGCAGCAAAGCTTCAGGGTTTTGATGTTGTAATGCTTGATACGGCCGGTCGACTTCATGTTGATCAAGTGTTGATGGCAGAGGTTGTCGCAGTTCGTAATGCCGTAAACCCACATGAAACATTATTGGTGGTTGATGCCTTAACAGGTCAGGACGCGGTTAATGTTGCCGAACAGTTTGGTGATCAGGTTGGTGTTACCGGTGTTATCCTAACCCGTATGGACGGCGATGGTCGCGGTGGTGCGGCACTTAGTATGCGCGCGGTTACCGGAAAGCCGATCAAGCTTGTTGGTGTCGGTGAAAAAATTGACGATCTTGAAGAATTTCATCCAGAGCGGGTTGCGTCTCGAATTCTTGGTATGGGCGATGTTGTTTCCCTTGTGGAAAAAGCCGCTGAAACCATTGAGGCTGAAGACGCCGAACGCATGATGAAAAAGATGAAGAAAGGAAAGTTTGATTTTGATGATCTACGTTCCCAACTTCAGCAAATGAAAAAAATCGGCGGTATGGGCAGCATATTAGGCATGCTGCCGGGCCTTGGTAAAATGCAAAAGAAAATGGCCGCCGCTAATATTGACGATAAAATACTTCTTAGACAAGAAGCCATCATTAACAGCATGACCCCAAAAGAGCGCACTTACCCGAAGCTGATGAATGCATCACGTAAGAAACGCATTGCTGCGGGCTCGGGTGTATCGGTTCAAGATGTTAATAAGCTGATGAAAATGCAAAAGCAGATGGCAACGATGATGAAAAAATTAGGCAAGAAAGGGGGGCGTATGCCGCTTCCCGGACAAATGCCGCCCGGAATGGAAGGTTTGCTTCCGAAGTAAAGCATGGAAGGCTTGCTTCCGAAATAAAGAATGGAAGCAAACTTTCTGAATATTAATTAAACGAATGAATTTGAATTAAATAAGCTAAAAGGAAAAATTAAATGGCTGTAAAAATTAGACTGGCACGTGGTGGTGCAAAAAAACGTCCATACTACCGTGTTGTGGTGGCAGATGGTCGCGCTCCTCGTGATGGTAAATATATTGAAAAAGTTGGTACACATAACCCGCTTCTTCCAAAAGATCATGAAGACCGTATCAAACTTAATCTTGAGCGTATTGAATATTGGCTTGGTCAGGGCGCGAAGCCTACTGACCGTGTTGCACGCTTTCTTGATGATGCGGGCGTTCTGACACGCGAAATACGCAATAATCCAAATAAAGCAAAACCTGGTGCAAAAGCACAGGAACGTGTGGAAGAGAAAAAAGAAAAAGAAGCTGCTGCACTTGAAGCCGCCGCCGAAGCTGCTGCTGCTCCCGCTCCGGAAGCTGTAGTTGAAGAAGCTCCTGCTGAAGAAGTTGTAGTTGAAGAAGCTCCAGCCGAAGCCGCTCCTGTTGAAGAAGCCGTAGCTGAAGAAGCTGTAGTTGAAGAAGCTCCTGCCGAAGAAGCTCCTGTTGAAGCCGCAGCCGAAGAAGCTCCTGCTGAAGAAGAGAAAAAAGAAGAAGGCGCTTAAAGACCATGAACGCAATGGCCCAAAAACATAATTCACCAACGACACGCGCAGACATGATTTGTCTTGGCGCCGTGTTTGGTGCGGCTGGTGTAAAGGGTGCGGTGCGTCTGAAAGTCTTTACTGAAGATATTAAATCAATATCTGAATATGGGCCGGTGACCGTTTACGGACATGATTTTCCGACAGGAAAGCAGTTTGCGGTTAAAATTCTTCATAACGTAAAGGGCGGCCTTGCCGTTAAGCTTAAAGGTATTGATGATCGCAATATGGCTGATAGCTTAAAAGGTGCGGAGCTTTTCATTGATCGTTCAGCCCTTCCTGAACTTGGAGAAGACGACGGTTTTTATTTTGATGACCTTATAGGCCTGATGGCAAGAAACCAAAGCGGTGACTTGTTCGGCAAGGTTGAAGGTGTTTTTAATTTCGGTGCCGGTGATATTGTCGAGGTCAACTTATCTACTGAAAAAGGGAAACGTATGTACCCTTTTACGGATGAGGTCGTACCAGAGGTGAATATCGAAGCGGGTTATATTGTTATAAACCGTGATGCTTTTGAAATTACGGAAACAAACGAAAAAGGGTGAAGATATGTGGCAAGCACAAATTCTAACACTTTTTCCAGAAATGTTTCCGGGGCCCCTTGGCCTCTCCCTAGCGGGGAAGGCTTTGGACAAAAAATTATGGGCCATGGATGTGATTGAGATTCGCGACCATGCCCACGACAAACACCGTTCGGTGGATGGCACCCCTGCTGGGGGAGGACCGGGAATGGTGATGCGGGCAGATATTATGGGACGCGCCATTGATGCGGTGAAGTCAAAACGTCCAGTTGGTGTAACCGATGAAGATTGGCCACTGATATATTTGTCACCACGCGGCAGAAAACTTGACCAGAAAATGGTTCATGATTTTGCTGGAAAAAAAGGAATAACGCTGATCTGCGGCCGATTTGAAGGTCTGGATGAGCGGGTGTTGGAAAAGCGCAACGTTATGGAGGTCAGCCTTGGTGATTTTGTTCTTTCTGGCGGGGAGGTCGCGGCACTGATGCTAATGGATGCAGTAGTGCGGTTAATCCCAGGTGTAATCGGCGAGCCGGAAACACTGGCGGAAGAAAGTTTTACAAGCGGACTACTTGAGTATCCGCAATATACCAGACCACAAGAGTGGGAAGGTCTAGAAATACCGGATGTTCTGTTATCAGGACATCATGAAAAGATTAGGAAATGGCGTCAGGAAAGTTCAGAAAATCTGACAAAAGAGAGACGCCCAGACCTATGGAAAGAATATAGTCACAATAAAAGTGATGATTGATGTTGAATTATGGCTCGAACTTGTTTAAAAGAGCCGCCGTACAAGGAAAAAAGTTATGAATATAATTGAAAAATTAGAAAAAGAGCAAATGGCTCAACTTACGACGGGCAAAACAATCCCTGAGTTTGCCCCTGGTGATACTTTAAAGGTCAACGTGAAGGTCGTAGAAGGCACACGCGAACGTATTCAGGCGTATGAAGGCGTATGTATTGCGCGTTCTAACCGTGCAATGAATTCATCATTCACAGTGCGTAAAATTTCTTATGGTGAAGGTGTGGAACGTGTATTTCCGCTTTATTCACCAAATGTGGATAGCATCGAAGTGATTCGCCGCGGCCGTGTTCGTCGTGCGAAACTTTACTATCTTCGTGGTCTACGTGGTAAAAAAGCCCGTATTGCTGAAAAAACGGATTGGCATAAAAAGTCTGCGAATTAAGACCTGACCGTCTAAATAATTTCGAGGCTTTATAATAGGAGCCTCAGGCATAATGAGGCTCGGGTAACGGGGCCTCATTTTTTGCGTTTTAGAGGCCATAATTTAAAAATTAGGAATAGCGATGAGTGAGCCGCGTACTTTATATGATAAAATCTGGGATGCCCATGTTGTTGAAGAACAGCAGAGCGGCAACAGCTTGCTATATATTGACCGTCATATCATTCATGAAGTGACCAGCCCGCAGGCCTTTGAAGGCCTTCGCGTTGCTGGGCGCGATCTTCGCCGGGTTGAAACCATTCTTGCGGTTCCTGATCATAATGTGCCGACAACAGCGGACAGAGAAACGCGGGTTGATAGCTTAGAGAGCAAAACACAGCTTGATGCGCTTGAGCGCAACTGTAAAGAATTTGACGTTGATTATATCCCGATGATGGATGCCCGTCAGGGGATCGTTCATATTGTCGGACCAGAGCAGGGCTTTACCCTTCCCGGCACGACCATTGTTTGCGGTGATAGTCATACATCAACCCACGGCGCGTTTGGGGCGCTTGCTTTTGGCATTGGTACGTCCGAGGTCGAGCATGTGATGGCAACCCAGACGCTTATTTTAAAACGTTCAAAAAATCTCCGCATTGATGTTTCCGGTGAGCTAGGTATTGGCGTAACCGCTAAGGACGTGGCACTCGCGGTTATTGGTAAAATAGGAACAGCTGGCGGTACAGGATCGGTAATAGAATTTACCGGCTCCGCCATTAAAGGTCTTTCTATGGAAGGGCGTATGACCCTTTGTAATATGGCCATTGAAGGCGGCGCGCGCGCAGGGCTGGTTGAGCCTGATGATAAAACATATGATTATATTAAAGGTAAGCCAAAAGCACCTAAGGCGGCCGAGTTTGAAATGGCGGTTAATTATTGGAACAGCTTAAAATCAGACGAAGGCGCAAAATATGACAATGAAGTGCTTATTGATGCCGCAGCCATCGTGCCGCAGGTAACATGGGGCACAAGTCCAGAAGACGTACTACCGATTACTGGTGTTGTACCAAATCCGGCTGACGCCCATGATGCGGACAGCAAAGCATCAACCCAGCGCTCGCTTGATTATATGGGTTTAGTGCCGGGCACCAAGTTAACCGATGTTAAAATTGATAAGGTTTTTATAGGATCCTGCACCAATGGCCGTATCGAAGATATGCGTGCTGTGGCTGAAGTTGTAAAAGGGCGTCATATTGCAGAAAGTGTTGAGGGTCTGATTGTGCCGGGTAGCGGGCTTGTAAAACTGCAGGCTGAACAAGAAGGCCTGGATGAAATATTTAAAGCGGCCGGATTTGATTGGCGTGAGCCGGGATGCTCTATGTGTCTTGCGATGAATGCGGATAAAGTTTTACCAAATGAGCGCTGCGCGTCCACATCGAACAGAAACTTCGAAGGGCGTCAGGGACCAAAAAGCCGTACTCATCTCGTGAGCCCGGCTATGGCTGCTGCTGCTGCGATTACTGGTCACCTTACCGATATAAGGGAGCTATAAGATGGACAAGTTCACTAAAATCCGCGCTGTCGCCGCGCCGCTTCCGATCACTAATGTTGATACGGATATGATCATTTCGCAAAATCATTTGCGCACTATTGAACGTACTGGTCTTGGCAAACACGCGTTTTCCAATATTCGCTATCATGATGATGGCTCTGAGCGGGATGATTTTGTTCTTAACAAACCGGCCTATAGAAATGCGGAAATCTTGATCAGCGGCGAAAATTTTGGCTGTGGTTCAAGCCGTGAACATGCGCCGTGGGCGCTGACTGATTTTGGCCTTCGCTGCATTATCGCGCCAAGCTTTGCTGATATTTTTTATGGCAACTGTTTTAAAAACGGGCTTCTGCCTATTAAATTGCCGCAGGACATCATCGATGATTTGATGGAAGATGCCGAGCAGGGCGCTAACGCGATTTTTACAGTAGATCTTGAAAATCTGGAGATCACCCGCCCGGACGGCGAGGTGGTTAGTTTTGAAATTGATGGCTTCCGTCAGCATTGCTTAATCAACGGGCTTGATGATATCGGTCTTACTATGGAAAGAAGCGAGAAAATTTCCGCCTTTGAAGAAAAGCAAAAAATACAGCAACCTTGGCTATATAAATAAGAGAAGAAAAATGAGCAAAACGCATACAATGTTAATGTTACCGGGCGATGGTATCGGCCCGGAAGTGATGGATGAAGTAAAGCGGGTTATAAGCTGGCTTGAAGAAAACCGCGGCATAAAATTTGATATTTCAGAAGATCATGTTGGCGGCCGCGCTTACGATGAATATGGTGTGCCGCTTAGTGATGAAGCGCTTGCCATAGCGAAATCAGTCGACGCGGTTATGTTTGGTGCGGTTGGCGGTCCTAAATGGGACGGGGTCGATTATGATAAACGCCCGGAAGCTGGTCTTCTTACCCTGCGTAAAGAACTTAATTTATTTGCTAATCTTCGCCCTGCTATGTGTTTTGATCCACTTGTTGATGCGTCAAGCCTTAAGCCTGAACTGGTCAGCGGACTTGATATTATGATCCTGCGCGAACTTACTGGCGGCGTTTATTTTGGAGAGCCGCGCGGCATTGAAACCTTAAGCAATGGTCAGCGCCGCGGCGTTAACACGCAGGTTTATGAAACATACGAAATTCACCGCATCGCCCATGTAGCTTTTGACCTGGCCCGAAAAAGAAACGGTCATGTCACATCATCCGAAAAATCAAACGTGATGGAAAGCGGCCTTTTATGGCGCGAAGAAATGAATGTAATCGCCAAGGATTATCCGGATGTAAAGCTGGATCATATGCTGGCGGATAACTGCGGAATGCAGCTGGTT
>JABJKT010000190.1 GCA_018660225.1 Kordiimonadaceae bacterium | reverse complement strand
GAAATTTTATAGCCATTTTGATTAAGCAGTGCGGCAGTTACCGTGCCAAGCTCGCCTAGCCCAAGAATTGTGACATTTCTTCCTTTGATAATATCGACACTGCGCCACTGGCTTGCTGCCTGAAGTTCGCGGTAATGGGTAATATGAAGACGTTGGTTTAATATGGAAGCCAGCACATATTCCGCCATCTGATCCGATAGCGTCGCGTCAACAAAGCGGGTAATCGGCACGCCTTCGGGTAAGGCGGGATCGGACAGAATATTTTCGATCCCTGCCCCGTGTGAAGCAATAATTTTTAAGTTTGGAAACTGGTTTAAAACACCGTTCGGATGTTTCCAAACAACAACGCAGTCAATATCCGCAACATCACCCACATCAGGATAAATCCGCAGCTCCGGACAACCGTCAAGCGATTTCATGTGCTTTTCAAGCACTGCCGGGTTCGTTTGATTAAGAAGAATAAGTATAGCCATGCTCATCTTTTAACATCACTGTCATTTAATGAAAGCAATTTTCCTTAAATTCCATACTGGCAATAATAAATAGTCGTGTATTATTTTGACGACCGGATAACAGAAAAACATGAAGTCCGGTAGATTGATCAGTTCATAGTGATGCTCTCTAGGCGTAAATATTGTTCTGAGAAGGTATGATATTTTATCTTTGTTTCTTTCGCGTATTAAAAATATAAACAATGAAAGATCATAGATACTAGAGAGGTCCGGATCGGTGTTTTCTATATTTTCTTCAACAGTTTTTGCCAGATAATCTACAAATTTTTCATTTTTCAACATATTTTCGATATCAACCGGAAGTGAGGCATTTAATATGCGCTGTGCAACGCTTAGCGCAACAAGAACCATTCGGCGACAGCCCCAGTTTTTGGTCTGTTTCAGGATATAATCCCAGTTTAGTTCGGGGTATTTTTCAAGCAACGTTGCAATATCAATTATCCATTTTAAACGGCGCCATTTTTCTTTCGAGCCATGGATACAGAGGATAATGAATAAATCTTCTATTTTAAAAGATGGGATATTTTGCCCTTCAAAATCTATTCTAATTTGCTGCTGCCAGAACTGCTTATAATCTACCTCAAGCGCAAGTGTTGAAGGGCCAAGCATCGAATGCGGCTCGATGGCGATAGAAGCGTCCTCACTAAACATAAGATACTGACCATTATAATCCTGATAAGCCTGTTCTTTCCTTGGCGATTGTCTGGGTTTCTGAAATTTATAACCTGCCGCGTATAAGATTTTGAGCGTTTTTGACATTTCATGTTTTTGAACCAGAAAATCAATATCTCTCGAAAAACGGGACGTTGAATTTTCATATAGCTGCGCAGCCAGTGTCGGCCCCTTAAAAGGCAAGGCAATAATATTATTCTGTTTCAATAAATTTAAGATTTTCAACAGTTCGGCGGCGAGCTGTTCGCTGCGAATCTGGTTTTTGCCTATCTGTGCTTTGAGAGCCTGTGAAATAACAGAGGGTATAAAGTCAAAACTATATTGTTCAATTTTTTCAGCGAGTAACGCCGTTAAATGATGTTTTTTTGAAAGTTGAAGAAATGTCATCCAATTGAAATTAGAGCTGGCAATATTTTCTAGGAATAATTTTTTATCCTGAAAGGGGGAGTGATCAATGATTTTAATGACAAATGCCATTTCTGTGGAGAGCCCCGCCAGAAAACGCTTATTATTATTCATAACTTTATCTGAATTATTACTTTCCATAATGTGCCGATTTTCGTTTTTCTATACTATTAATATATCCATAAAAATTAAACTAGCAAAAATAAAAAATCGCCTGTTGCAAAAGCAACAGACGATCAATAAATTTAATCAAACTTTCAATTGTTTAGGATTTAACTACTCGTTCCTTGGGAGCCGCTACCGAATCCGTTACCACTAGGATTTTCACCTGCGTTGCCTACACATTTGTCATTACCTGGGTTCCCTACACAAGCACCACCGTTATAAGTATTTGCAGCGTTTGCTGTCATATCGCCCATATTAAATACTGCTACAACAGGAACCGCATATGCAGCGCCAATAGCCATTTTCTTTAAATTTTTACGCTTGCTCGTTCCAGCGGTGCTTAATTTTTCAATATCTTTTGTCATAAACTTAACTCTCCATCCATTTTAAAAGTACTTTTTGGAATAAGTAACTACCCCACAGTTCATATTTCACAACTAACAAATGCAATTATCATTCCAATATTTTTTATCTTTATTTATCAATATGTTAACATAAGGGAAAGATGTTGCACCACTGCAACTGTAAAGAAAATTGACAATTAAAATAGGCCATTCCATTTTTGGGACATTTATGAAATCATAGTTTCTTAAGCGTTATATTACTAAAGTATTTCTTTAATAAGCCTCATAGCAGGACCAATTTCCCCTAAGTGTAAATCAAAAGTTTTACTATTATCAATTGTCTTACATAAATCACCAAGCCAATTGCCATCAGGATTAATTGGCGCCGTGGCCTGCGTCATTACCTGCTGTACCATTTTATATTTTGGACACTCTTCTAGCCTGCTCTTAGAGCCGTGATTTTTGTGAATAAAAAATATTGCTTCAAGTGATGTGGGTTCAATTTTCCAATTTTTTCCAGCAACCATTGGGTCAAAAGCAAATATTCTTACGGTGGGTGTATTCCAGACAAATGGAAGGGTATCGGCTATTTTTGCAAATTCCGGTAATATTGGCAGGCTTGTGTCGCGAATATATAATTTACGTGGATACGTTACGATTTCGCCATTTTTAAGTAAAGTAAGCTCATCACCGTGAACATCAAAATCATCGTAAATAAGACTAGTCATAAAAGTCGTTTTGCCGGCCTCCGCCTCACCAACAACCAGAAAATATTTATCATTATAAGACGCACTTCCGCTATGGATTCTGATATGAGCGTCCATATAGTCTAGTGATTTCGTGTTAATTTTGCTGAATAGATCATCTAACGTGACATCAATATCAGATTCTGAGCCAAATTCTTTTCCATTTTCAGTGATTAAATACCGCCCGTTTTTTGATGTTATTTCATATTCTAACTTCCGGGTGATGTCATAAACCTGCTCTACCCCCAAACTGACATATTTAAATCTGTCATATATTTCGACACTGTCAGTAAGGATGGTTATTTCGCTAGCAAGTACCTGATAAACATGTTTGTAAGTCATAATTTTATCAAGGAAGCTTCCATAAGCTCTTCCATACAATTATCTATTTCCTCGGCTGGGATTTCTTCAAGCTCAAACACATCTTTGATTATTATTTTTATTTCATCAAGGGATGTCTCCCCATCACAGGCTTCAAGCAGCATAGCCGATGTAAGATTAAGATAATGAACCCGGTCAAATTCAGTATGATAAACAATATAGCCGTCAGAGACTTTGTTTATTTCTATGTTATCGACCTGCTTAGGAAAATTGCCCATAAATCGTTTCTCATAAATAATACATTTTCAATATAGCTCATAACATAACCACATGTCACATTAGAGCCAAGTCTATTATTTACATTTCAGAATTATATGTCGGTTAACAACTTGACAGATATCGGTTTTTAATTTAATAAGCATGCTTATTATAAGCTATTATATTATTATTTGGAGATTACCACATTGCACTATAACCTCGATGAAAGTTTTGGTTTCGTTATTCATGACATTGGGCAATTGCTTCGTAAGGATTTTGACCGTCAGGTACAATCTTTTGAATTGACGCAAGCGCAGTGGAAGGTGTTGATGCATTTAAAACGCAGAGACGGCATCCGACAGAATGAACTGGCTGGCCTGCTGGAAATCCAGCCGATATCACTGACACGCATGATAGACAGGTTGGTTAAAAATGGTTGGGCAGAGCGGCGCGCTGATCCAAATGATAGACGGGCCAATTGCATTTACCTTACTAAAAAGGTTGAGCCGATTATGAATGAAATGATCGCGATAGGAAAGAATATCCGCACAGAGGCATTAAGCTGCCTCTCACAGGATGAACAAAGTAAATTAATGAGCATGCTGCTTGATATTCGCGCAAATGTGACAAGTCAGCAAAAGGAAAATAGTTAAAATGGATGAAGATAATTCAAAAAAATGGAAACGCGACGGCAAATCGATAATCCGCAAAATTATTATTCTTTTCATAATCCCTGTTGGCGTTATCAGTACGGGAACCTGGTATTATCTACACGGGGACCGCTATATTTCAACAGACAATTCCTATATTAAATCAGAAACAACATCAATAAGTGCCGAAGTATCTGGCAGAGTTATAAGAATTGGCGTAGCTGATCATTCTTATGTGAGTGAAGGACAGGAACTGTTTCAAATTGATCCTGAGCCTTATCAAATTGCCGTAAGTCGCGCCGAAGCGGATTTAAGCAATACCCGGGTGGAAATGCAGATTGTCCGTTCTGATTATATCAAAACACTGGCTGAACTAGCAATTGAACAAGAAAATGTCCGCTACAGAAAAAGTGAATATGACCGTTATAAAGATCTGGAAGACAAGCAGGTTATATCTATAGAGAAGCTAAATCAGATTTATTATGACCATAATAACGCCATTAACGAATATGAGGCGGCTAAACAAGAAGTAGAAGTCTTAAAAGCAAAATTAGGCGGAAATCCAGACGCACCCATAGAAGATCATCCAAAGTTTAAGCGCGTTTATGCAGAACTGGAAAAAGCCAAGTTAGATTTATCAAGAGTGAATGTTATCTCCCCCACTAAAGGTATTGCGGTAAATATGGCACTTGATACCGGTGAATATCTATTGGCTGGGATGCCATTATTCACATTGGTTGATGAAGATAAACAATGGATCGAAGCCAATTTCAAGGAAACAGATTTAACCAATATCCGCGTTGGCCAACCTGCCGAGGTCGAAGTTGATACTTTCCCTGGCAAAAAATGGGCTGCGAAGGTAACAAGCATTACCCCGGCTACCGGTGCAGAATTTTCCATCCTTCCCGCACAGAACAGTTCCGGAAATTGGGTGAAAGTGGTTCAACGCATCATGCGTTAGGCTTGAAATTCTTGAAAAAGATCAAGACCTGAATTTAGTAGCAGGAATGAGCACCGTTATCACAGTTGATACCGGCAAAACCCGCTTAGACCGTATGTGAGCTTACTGAAATAATATTATGTCAACGCAAACAACTTTTAAGCCTGTAAAAAATAAAGCACTGATCACTGCGTCAGTGATGCTGGCGACGATCATACAGGTGCTCGACACAACCATTGCCAATGTAGCACTACCCCATATGCAGGGCAGCCTTTCAGCAACACAGGATCAGATAGCCTGGGTGCTGACGTCTTATATTATTGCAACGGCGATTATGACCTTGCCAACGGGTTGGATGGCCGGCAGGTATGGCCGTAAAAAATTACTCCTAGCGTCGATTACAGGTTTTACGTTGTCATCGATGTTGTGCGGTTTTGCCACATCGATAGACGAAATGGTACTTTACCGTATTATACAAGGGGCCTGCGGTGCCGCCTTGATCCCCATTTCACAAGCGGTTCTTCTTGATATTAATCCCAAAGAAAAACACGGTTCAGCAATGGCTATTTGGGGCGTAGGTATAATGGTTGGACCGATAATTGGCCCGACACTTGGCGGATACCTTACGGAGGTTTTCGACTGGCGCTGGGTGTTTTTCATCAACCTGCCGTTAGGCATTATAAGTTTTATGGGAATATCATCGTTTCTAACTGAATCAGATACTAGTGACCGTCCTTTTGATATGTTTGGCTTCTTTACGCTTAGTATAGCGATCGCCTCCATCCAATTACTGCTCGATCGGGGACAACAGGTTGATTGGTTCTCCTCGCAGGAAATATTGATTTATTTAGGCCTTATCGTTGCGATGTTCTGGATGTTTCTGGTCCATTCACGCTATGCCAGACATCCGTTTTTAAGTGTTGAGCTGTTTAGGGATTTAAATTTTGTCACCTCTTCCATTTTCATCTTTATGGTCGGGCTGGTTATGCTCGCGACTCTCGCTTTATTGCCGCCCTTTATGCAGAACCTGATGGAATATTCAGTTATGAGCGTCGGTATTACTATGGCCCCACGCGGAATAGGCACCATGATCGGCATGATGATTTCCGGTAAAATGTCAGATAAAGTCGACCCAAGACCACTGGTCTTATTTGGTATGGCTTTGATCGCCTTTTCCCTTTGGCAGATGACCCAGTTTAATAGCTCCGTCCCGCAAAGTCTGCTCATCAGCAGCGGCGTCATTCAGGGTATCGGCCTCGGCTTTGTATTTGTCCCCTTAAGCACGATTACTTTTTCGACATTAGATCCAAAATTTCGAACAGAAGCCTCAAGCCTGTTTAATTTAGTTCGAAATCTCGGCAATAGTATCGGCATATCAGCCGTCGTGGCATATCTTGGCTATTCAATACAGACGAACCATTCATATCTTGGCGAAAATATCACTGAGTTCAATACGGGGCTTGCCGATCATTTTATGCCGCAAGCCGTGGGTAGTAGCACTGCCGCCCTTAGTATCCTTAATGCAGAAATAAACAGACAGGCCGCGACCATTGGATATATAAATGATTTTTATCTTATGATGTATGTGGTGCTCTTATCTATGCCGCTGATATTTCTACTAAGCAATCCTCGAAAATCAAAGAAATAACCCGCTAAGCTTGGGCAGCTAGCGGGTTAAGTTACCGGAGAAGGTAAACAGTTTATATCATCAGGGAAGATAATATTTCACTTTTTTTATTATTTTATCTACTCAACATTAATTCATAGTAGCGCGAACTTCAGCGCGTAAATTATCAATCGATACTAAATTATCATTCACTTCAATATTCCAGAAGGTCCAGCCATTACAGCTTGGCGCACCTTGCAACTGTGCACCGACTTGATGGATTGATCCTTTGCGGTCAGCACTAATCAGCGTGCCGTCGGCGCGAACCTTTGCCTTATGGCGTTTGCTTGGTCCGTAAAGGATTGTACCGGGTTTGATCATACCGTTATCAATCAGTGTTCCAAAAGCCACGCGCGGCAGTGAACGTTTAGCCGGTGTGATATCAAGATCTTCGTCCGTTAACGGCACAACGGCCTTAATGCGGTCACTGGCAAGGGATATATACTTATCTTCGCGCTCAAGGCCGATGAAATGACGGCCAAGCTTCTTTGCAACGGCGCCAGTAGTGCCGCTACCAAAGAACGGATCAAGCACCACATCGCCTTTATTGGTTGATGAAAGCAGCACGCGGTAAAGCAGCGCTTCTGGTTTTTGCGTCGAATGACCCTTATAGCCGTTCACTTTAAGGCGTTCTTTGCCTGAACATATTGGTAGTACCCAGTCAGAGCGCATCTGAACATCATCATTGAAAGCTTTCATGGCTTCATAGTTAAAAGTATATTTGTTGAAGCCTTCGCCTTTATTACACCAAAGCAATGTTTCATGGGCATTGGTAAAGCGGGTTCCCCTAAAATTAGGCATAGGATTTGATTTACGCCAAACAATATCATTAAGCACCCAAAAGCCGATATCCTGAATAATGGAGCCGACCCGGTATATATTATGATAACTGCCGATTACCCAGATGGTGCCGGTGTCTTTAAGAACGCGGCGCGCGGCGGTTAGCCAGTCGCGGGTAAACTTGTCATAAGCAATAAAACCCGAAAACTGATCCCATTCATCATTTACCGCATCAACGTGCGAATTATCAGGGCGATGAAGTTCGCCTTTTAATTGCATATTATAGGGCGGATCAGCGAAGATTACATCGACTGATTTTTCAGGCAAGCTGTTCATAAGCTCGATACAGTCCCCTTTTAGAATATTATCTAAAGGAAGGGATTTATAAGCCTTAACTGCTGGTTTGGATTTTGTTTTCCGTGCTGCTGCAGGGGCTTTTCTTTTTATGTTGGTTTTTTGTGTCATGGGAGGAATCATGAATCATTTGACGAATCACGTCAAGTATTTTTTTTACTGGAATCAATCGTTTATGTTGTTTTCCTGAGTCATTAGGTCACGAATTGGTGCAAATGATTTTCTATGAAAACGACTCGGACCCACTAGGGATAGCGCTTCCATATGTTCACGGGTACCATATCCTGAATTACGTTCCCAGCCATATTCCGGGTGCATTTTTGCTAGATTTTTCATTAAAAAATCTCGCTTTATTTTAGCAATTATCGATGCTGCGGCGATAGAAACCGACTTTTGGTCACCTTTTATCACCGCCGTCGCCGGTGCGTCGAGCGCTGGAAGTTTGTTCCCATCCACCAATACATGATCTACTTTTCGGGGTAAGTTAGCAACGGCTCTCGACATAGCAAGCAGACTGGCATGGAGTATATTAAGCTCGTCTATCTCCTCTAGCGATGCTTCACCGTAAGCGTATTCAGCAGTAGCTATAATGATGTCATTTAACGCCTGGCGTTTTTTGGCACTCAACTTTTTTGAATCGTTTAAGTGGAGTGGAATATTTGCTGGATCAAGGATCACTGCAGCGGCAATAACCGGTCCGGCAAGTGGCCCGCGCCCCACTTCATCAACACCGCAGATCACGCCGCCAATGTCGCGTTCCAAATTATAATTGGGTTTGGAGGTTTCCTTTTTCATATTGAAACTATAAACTTCCGAAAAATAAAATAAAGCGAATATAATGAGCATTACAATAATTATACCGACCTTGAAAATTGACGAGGCACTTGAACAACTGCTTGATCAGCTTCCGGGTGATGTGATTATTGTAAATGGTGGGCAGGATACATACAGCTTTAAAGATAGGAATATTATTAATTCAAACCCTGGCCGCGGCTTACAGCTTAAAACAGGTGCCAAATTCTCCATCGGGGACTGGTTGTTCTTTCTGCATGGGGATAGTGTGCTGACCAAAGGATGGTTGGATACTCTGCAAGACCATATCAAAAATAATGCTGATAAGGCTCTCGTGTTCAGACTTAAGTTTGATGATAATGGATTTTTCCCGCGCCTGCTTGAATATTGGGTGCGCTTTCGCTGCCGTGTTTTCGCCCTTCCCTACGGTGATCAGGGACTTTTTATATCGCGCAAACTTTATGACGAGGTTGGTGGCTACAATGAAATGCCGCTTATGGAAGATGTGGATATTATAAAGCGCATCGGCAAGCCTCGACTTAAATGCTCTAAGCAAGTCATTATCACATCAGCCGACAAGTATAATAAATACGGTTATCTTTTTCGCATGATCAGAAACGGTTATTGCCTTCTACTTTATAAACTCGGTGTAGCACCAGAAACGATTAAGAAGTTTTATTAATGCAGAAGCACCTCATCATATTTGTGAAGGCACCGCGTATAGGCAGGGTAAAAACCCGCCTCGCCAAGGGCATTGGCCGTATTGCTGCATGGCGTTTTTATAAAAAAACAGTGCGCGACATTCTTAAACGTGTTGACGGCGCAAAGTGGAAAATAACCATCTGTGTTTCACCCGATGACTATAAAGGCAGCTTTTTTAACGGTGGCTATAACATCATCCCACAAGGAAGCGGTGATCTGGGGGAACGAATGCAGCGGGTGTTCGATACTATACCGCGCGGCCCGGTGGTTCTAATCGGTGGCGATATTCCGACAATAGAAAAAAAACACCTCACAAGTGCCTTTAACGCCCTAAAAAACAACCAACTCGTCTTTGGCCCCGCTGAAGACGGTGGCTACTGGCTCGTCGGCATGCGCAGAACCCGCTGCCGAATAGCACCGTTTAATGATGTGCGCTGGTCAACAGAACACACACTGAGTGACACGGTCGCTAATATCGATCCTACCGTTAGGATTGCCTACATCGATACGCTTAATGATGTGGATACGGTTGAGGATTTATAATCACTTCATTTTTCCATATGAATTAGGAAAGCTGTCTTCCTTTAACCATTTGTCGGCCAGTGGGGGGAAGTCGGGGCTTTGGGTGGCTTCGCCGCTCCAGTTTTCTTTGCCGCTCCAGCTGGTGATCTCAATTCTATAGGCGCGGGTACGGTCAAGGTCTTCCTGGATGATCGGGCTAAAATCCTTATCCAGTTCCATAGGTGAAAAATATTTCTCGATTAGACCGTAAAAGGCATGTTTTTTCTCTTCATCGGTGGTGACTTCAACGACTTCACCGTAAGCCATGACGCTGCGGAACTGGGTTGAGAAATTAAGCGCGCGGTTAGACGGCAGCATCTGGCCCATTTCAGAAGCACAAAAAGCGATTTTTTCGTGGCGCTTAGTATTGGCGTCACGACGTCCCATGATGGCGCCGTGCATATAAAGGCAGTGTTTATCCTCATCATACCAATATGTCATTGGATGCACGAAGGGCTGATCATCCCAGCGGGTGGCGAAATATCCCAGCGGGGCGCGCTTGATAAAATCACTGATCCATTGCTCTTCCTGTACATGCTCACGGCGGCGCTGCTTATTTTCAGGACGGCTTTTAAGGTCATATCCGCGCTTTTTGACTTTTGATTTACTTTTCGTATCTGACATATTCTGTACTCTGATCATTTAAATTTGACCCTTTATAGCGGGTCATATGGTTATTATAAATATCCAATTTTATAATTTTTTCATATGACCACTTTTTAAAAACTATATATCATTGAAACTTGGAACCGATCTACATCCGGCTTCGTATCATCGTCGAGCTCACCGATTAGTTTCTTATATTCAAAACCGAGCATAAAATAATCGGTAAGATCATAGAAAATATTGGCATGGAACGATTTGACATTTTCAATGGAGTGATCAGTGCCAAGCTTTTGCTGATTATTCCCTGTATCAATATTTTCCGCCCATGATCCGGCAAAAGTTGAGCGTAGTTTATCTGTAATACGCACGGTAGCGCTCACGGTAACACCTTGAATCTTAAGCGGGTCTATAAATTTTTCTCCCGCTTCATCTTCAAGCACAATACCGTCAGCAAAGGCCGAGAACGCACCATAATGGCCTATTCCACCGCGTAAATACTGTGCGACCAACTCTAATCGGTCTTCAATAATCTCACCGCTCGCCGTGACGATAACACCACCGGTAAGTTTATGAGCTTCAAATGTTCCGTTATCAATCCTAAGCTCACGTACTATCCCGGCTACTGAAAAATGTCCCCAGTCAGGGTCATAATCAATACGGCCAACAAAGTCAGGCATCCTCTGATCATCGGTAACATCATAATCACCAAGGTTCGATGTGGGGTTTTCAACGGCCAACCGTAAGGAAACATCCTGATAGGTGCCTGTATATCTAACCTGCGGCTGTCTGGCAAAGGTGGTGGCTGAATTGCCGCCATAATCAAGAATATCAAGGAAGCTTTTTGGATCAATAAAGGTACTAATAGTTTGACCGATCAGTATATTCCCCGCTTCCACATAGGCATGGCGCAATACAAATCGTGTATTGCTAGAGCCATATGCCTCAACCGAATTACCATCCGCATTACTTTCCGCACCAAAGTTGCCCTCTACATAGGCTTTTATTGGCCCAATTGGTGTATCACGGCGCATAAAGGTTGCGTGAAGTCTTGTTTCCTTGGCATTAATGCCAAAACGTGATCCTTTATTATCATCGGCAAATAGCAGATCAGCATTATAAGTCCCTGATGCATCATCAATACCGTTGACGCCCTTCTGCGCTAGTGCCGCATTAATCTTAATGAAGCCACCGAACTTTATATCGAGGTCCCCCGGTATTTCGGCTGAATTTGCCTCTACTGAAAAAGCATTAAAAGCTAATAATGCGACTATAAAAACTGCATTTATAATTTTGATTTTATCTGTCATTGTCCTTTGCACATAGTTACCTATGCACACTCACCTGTTAAAATTTAAGTTAGTTTGTTCGTTATATTCTTCCAGTGGCCACCGGTCTTACCGCTTCTTGTTTTCATATAAAAACAAGTTGTTTTGAAGACAAATAGAGACTAGCAAATTTCTTTTACTTTAAAAATACAGTATTATTTTGTTTCACTGTTCTAATAATTTGATTAATAGTTTTTGATAATACTGTTATATAAATATGGTTTATATTAAGGTATTTTATATGACCAATTTATATTTTGATCTGGATAGGAGAGCAAAAGTTCCGCTTCATAAGCAGCTCATTATCCATCTTAAAAATCATGTGCTGTCGGGGGATATTAAAAAAGGTGAAAAAATACCGTCAAGCCGGGCACTAGCCATTGATCTAAAAGTATCACGTATTGTCACGTTAGCCGCTTACGAGCAGCTTATTGCCGAAGGGTATCTAATATCAAAGTCGGGATCTGGAACATTTATCAGTAATAATATTCCCGATACAATTGCCAAATCACAAAAAACTTACAGCGGTCCAAAATGGCTTAAGCCAGAAACTCCGCCAGAAATTAGCGCCAATAGAAAACGTCAGAAATGCCTATATGATTTTAGCATTGGTCATCCTGCACTTTCAATCCTGCCAAAAAACAGTTGGAAACGTTGTTGGCGAAAAGCGCTTAATCATCCCCTTAATATTGGAAAACCAGCCCCTCACGGTGAGTTATTATTAAGAGAGGAAATCGCCAAATATCTTGACCGCAGCCGCAACATAAAATGTCAGGCTGATCAGATTATCATTACCTCGGGTGCGGCGGAATCCCTTCGGCTAATTTCAATTGCCACGGAAGAATTTTCACCCGTTACTTACTATGAAAACCCCGGCTTTCAAATTGGTGCCCACTGGCTATCACAGGGAAATCACGCCATAAAGCTATTAGACATTGACGAAAATGGCCTTGTTACAGCGGGACTACCTGAAATGACTGACCGTCCATCGATGCTGTTTCTAACACCGTCCCATCAATTTCCGCTCGGCTTTCGTTTAAGCCTGAAACGAAGAAATGAAATATTAAATTGGGCCAGAAAAAATGACGCCCTGATCCTTGAAGATGATTATGACAGCGAGTTTCACTATGAAACCATGGCCCTGCCGACCTTAAAATCACAGGATGAGACCGGACAAGTTCTCTATTTATCAAGCTTTTCAAAAAGCATTAGCCCCGATGTTAAAATCGGCTACCTCGTCGCGCCGGCAAATTTGTGTGAAGTGCTTAAACATATTATCGCCCGCGAACATGCCGAACCCCCTACTCTATCGCAAAATGCCCTGGCTTATTTTATCGCGGATGGTTCACTTGATAAAATGATCGCCAGATCAAGGCGTCATTATTCAAAACTCAACAAAATTATGCGCGAAAAACTGGGTAACCTTCCAAGTGGCATAAATGTTTCCGGCCTTGATAGCGGCATCCATGCCTTTCTATCCTTTAGTGAGCGCCCCGATAAATTAATCTGCGCCCTAAAAGCAAAATCATTTTACCTTCCCGTCTTGGAAGCTAACTCAAACTGGCACGGTTTCTCCCTCGGCTACGGTCATTTTGAAGCTGAGCATCTAAAGAAAGCATTAGATATGCTGGTGGAGGAGATTAGGCTTTTATACCCCGAACTGTAGCCCTGCTAGATGAGCGTAGAGGCCGTCTTTTGTGATTAGTTGATCGTGGGTGCCGCTTTCTACGATCTGGCCGTGGTCCATGACGACAATACGGTCGGCTTTAAGCACGGTGGCGAGGCGATGAGCAACCACAAGGGTGGTTTTATTCTGCATCAGTTTTTCAAGCGCTGCCTGGACCAATTTTTCATTTTCCGCATCAAGCGCCGATGTTGCTTCATCAAGCAGTAAAATCTGTGCGTCCTGAAGTACGGCACGGGCGATAGCGATCCGTTGACGTTGACCGCCAGAAAGGCGCGTTCCTCGTTCACCAAGGAAAGTATCCATTCCTTCTGGTAAGCGATCAATAAATTCATCGGCGCGGGCGGCTTTGGCGGCGGCGATAATCATTTCATCCGTGGCGTCCTGATTACCGTAGCGGATATTTTCAGTTATTGACGTGGCAAATACTATGCTTTCCTGCGATACCACCGCAAGATGCTTTCTAACCTCAACTGGGTCAGCATCGGTTAGCGCCACATCATCAATAGTGATTTTTCCACCCAAAGGATCATAAAACCGTTGAAGAAGCTGAAATACGGTTGTTTTACCGGCGCCGGACGGCCCGACAATAGCAACCGTCTCCCCGCCCCTGACATCAAGGTTGAAGCCGCTTAAAATAGTTTCAGTCGGTCTTGACGGATAAGCAAAGGTAACATTATCAAAACATAAGCGCCCTTTAGCAGGCGCCGGAAAGGCTATAGGATTTTCAGGAGGTTTTATTTCAGAAACTGTTGCAATAATTTCAAGGCATCTACCAGCGGAGCCCGCAGCGCGCTGTAGCTCACCATATACTTCAGAAAGCGCGCCCATGGCACCGGCCACAAGAACGGCATATATAACAAAGGCGGTAAGCTCCCCGCCGGAAATATTACCGGCGATAACATCCCTCGCCCCAAGCCAAAGCACCAGATCAATCGCGCCAAACACAAGAAGAATAATCAAAAATGTCAGTATTGCCCGCATCTTTGTCCGCTCAATAGCAGCATCAAAGGCTGTTTCAATAAAGCCTTTATATTTGGTGGTTTCAAAATTTTCCTGGGTATAGGATTGCACGGTTTGCACTGCACCAATGGTTTCGTTGGCAGTGGCGCTAGCGTCAGCAATTTTATCTTGAGAGGTTCTTGAAAGAACTCTCACTTTACGGCCAAGGAAAATAAGCGGAGCGACGATGAACGGGAGCAGTAAAAAAACATAAGTCGTCAGCAGCCAATTGGTATAAAGCATCATCATAAGGCCGCCGATTAATGTCAGCAAATTTCGAAGTGCCACAGAAGCCGTCGAGCCGACGATAGACTGAATAACCGTCGTATCGGTATTAAGGCGGGACAGTATGTCACCGGAACGGTTATTTTCAAAAAATACCGGGCTTAAGGTGAGAATTTTGGAAAATACTTCGCGGCGGATGTCGGTAACGACTCGTTCGCCGAGCCACGTAACTAGATAATATCTAGCAAATGTCGCCAGCGCCAAGATGATCGCCACGCCAAGCAGTGCAAGAAAATATAAATTAATATATTCGATACTGACCGAGGTAAAACCCATATCAATGATCCGGCGGATTGCCTGCGGGATAGCAAGTGTTGAAGCCGCTGCAACAATAAGAGCGACAAGCGCTTTGACAATAGTCGATTTATAAGGCGACAGAAACACCCATAACAGGTTGATTTCGCAAGCCTTTCTTTTTGGTGCGTCTTCTGATCTTTGCCCATTTTTATTGATATTGTTATTATCAGCCATAAAAACCCTGAAATTATTGTTCCATAATTCGAAAACTTACAGCAGCGGATATAGCAGGAACGCCGCGCTCTAACAATGATGATTAAATAAAATCATGCATTTTTATAGAAAAATAACAAATAAGCCAAATTCTTACTTGCATAGGTTAGTTCTCTTGGGTATATAGTCGCAACAAATTCGCTCTGATGAGCCAAGATTGAAAGTTATAAAATGAAAAATGAAATTCACCCAGATTACCACATGATTAAAGTGGTTATGACTGACGGCACTACGTATGACACACGTTCTACATGGGGCAATGAAGGTGACACTTTAACTTTGGATATTGATCCGAAATCGCATCCAGCATGGGTTGGCGGTACTAAACAGGTTCAGGATAAAGGTCGCGTTGCACAGTTTAACAAACGCTTCTCCAACTTTAAAGTATCAAAATAAATTTCACATTTGATTAAATGTTATTAAGGCTTCCTTTTTCAAGGAGGCCTTATTTAGTTTTGCAACAATCTTTATAATTCGCCCAGTTTATTAATCATGTCATGAACGGGGTTTGGCTCACCAGTGTCCCCTTCAAATAATATTCTGTCATAGCGGACGATTTTAGCAAACAGTTCACGGGCGCGCTTAGAATAATCGACAAATTCTTCTGGAAATTGACTTGTTTCGCAGCCTACAGGCGCCGAAAATAGTTCAGTATCATGAAGGCGATGTTTTGGTTCACCAGCCACTTCCATAGTAATTTCACCTGAATGAACACCTTTTTGCATCAGGCACCATGACATTGACTGCATAATACCGGAAGTTATTCTATTACATTCATGCGTATAATAACTCATTGCATCGACGCCTAGGCTCTGAAAGCTTTCTTTCTTGTTTAACTGAAAAAAGTCGACAACAGAACTGCTTAAATCAAGTGCTTCCTGATAAATTTCTTCAAGAATACGCGAGTTTAATGATCCATCCTTAGATATTATTTCTTCAATCATGATATACCTTTACTTAAATTAGATATTATTTTCTAACATACAAATATTAAAATCATCTTTACATATTGAAAAATTAAAAACACGTAATATCTATAATTAGTAGGACGGTGAATTATTTGTTGCCATTTGGGACAAAAATATCGACCTGCATAATTTAAACAGAAATTCTTTATAGGGTCGATTGACATATATAGAATTTTATCGCTTACATAAAGGATAAGAATATGAGAGCACTAGACTTAAGCCCCCTTCTTAAATCAACAATCGGTTTTGATCATATGAACCGTATTTTTGAAAACGCGATTGGAAATAATGACGTTTCCTACCCGCCTTATAATATTGAAAAAATAGACGAAGATGATTACCGGATCACCATGGCCCTTGCCGGTTTCACTGAAGATGACTTGGTGATTGAACTGGATAATGGCGTGCTCGCTATTTCCGCAGAAGCTGGCGACGACGACGTTGACACAGAGCGCTTCCTTCACCGTGGCATCGCAAAACGCGCCTTTAAACGCCACTTCAGACTAGCAGAAACCATCAAGGTTATGGGCGCCCATTTTGAAAATGGTTTGCTAATGATTGATTTGCAGCGTGAAATTCCAGAGCACTTAAAGCCGCGTCAGATTAAAATTAATGTCGCGAGTGACATTCCCAAAATTGTCAAAGAAGATGCTGCTTAAAGCAGATTAATAAAAAGCCCTCGACTTCCTCCCCGGGGGCTTTTTTTAATTCTCTAACTAAAAATGCTATTAGCATCTTTATGGGCATCTTTTTTATTATTAATTTCGCTTTCAGTGCGATCAACTTCTGACTTTAATACGCGAATTCTATCATTCAAAGCATCAACACTATGCACCGACAAGTCTTCATCGCTCAGCTGTTTTAACAAAGATCCTTTGGGTAAAGCCAAATCTTCTTCGTCCATATTATCCTCTTATCTTTAATATTCTTTATTTATAGAACTTAAGCCATTACCGTCCCATGCGGCGCCATGCTTCAATGGTGTTACCAACAAACCTAGGGTCTTCAAGTCCATGTTGCCAGTCATCTGAATATGCCGGACTACTGCCACTTGGCAAATGTTCTGCTTCAAGAAAATCAACAAGAATTCTAACTGGTGCTTCAACACCTTCACCGACGGCCAGTGCTTCACGGTTTTGCAGTGAAGAAAGTGACGTTAGTGATCCTTTTGACCCTTCGGGCATGACGTGGGCGACAAATTTCTGATCCCGTTCATTATTAAGACGCATAGCAAAAATTGTACCGCACTGTGAAAGAGCTGATTCTGAAACATCTGCCGGTCTTTGCGATACCAGACCCAGTGATACGCCGTATTTACGGCCTTCCTTGG
>JABJKT010000019.1 GCA_018660225.1 Kordiimonadaceae bacterium | reverse complement strand
GGGATTTTGCGCGATGCGAAAAACAATAATCATAAAGGTAATATTGAACTTTATTTTGGTGCTGTAAATGAAGAGGGGCTTTATATGCGAAGTGAGCTTCTGGCGCTGGAAAAAGAATGTGATAATCTTACCGTTCATTTTGGAACGCTCGAAGATGGTCCAATAAATGAAATGGCCCTTAAAAATCATCCTGATCTAAGCGGATGGCGGGTGTTTCTTTGCGGTGACCCGGACATGGTCAAGAAAACCAAAACCAAAGCCTACCTTGCTGATGCAGCGCTCACGGATATTTATTCCGATCCATTTGATGTGCGCGACGTAACTTTATAAAAATATGTATTTTTAATTTAGATTGACAAGTGGCTATTATATCCATATATCTCGATATATGGATATAAATAATGCAATATTGGCCTTTGGCTCTTTGGCACAGGAAACACGGCTCAAAACATATAAAATGCTCGTTGAATTTGGCGGTACTGGATGCGCGGCAACTGTGCTTAGTGAAAAACTTGGCGTGCCTCAGAATACCTTATCATTTCATTTGTCGCACTTAAGTAATGCTGGTCTGGTGACTTCGAAGCGGCAAGGGCGCAGCATTATATATTATGCCAATCTTGAAGCGATTAATGGCCTAATGACTTTTATGGCAGAAAATTGCTGTACGGCGGCCGATGCGGATTGCATTATTGAAACAAAAATCAATAAACAAAAGATTTGTTAAATTATAGGGACTGTTAGATGGAAAGTTGTGAGGGCTCCCCACTTGGAGCATTTGGACGGTATTTAAGTATCTGGGTCGGGCTTTGCATTGTAGGTGGCATATTGCTTGGCAATATTTTTCCCTCACTTTTTGAACTTGTAGCAGGTCTTGAATATGCCAATGTTAATCTGGTCGTGGCTGTTCTTATTTGGGTGATGATCTTCCCGATGATGGCTCAAGTTGATTTTTCAAGCATGAAGAACCTTGGAAAGCGACCACGTGGTCTTATTATTACTTTGGTTATCAACTGGCTGATCAAGCCGTTTTCCATGGCAGCAATCGGCGTTTTATTCTTCGAATATCTATATGTTGGCTGGGTAAACCCGCAAGACGCAAAAGAATATATTGCTGGTATGATCCTGCTTGGCGTGGCACCGTGCACGGCTATGGTTTTTGTATGGAGCCAGCTTACGCGCGGTGATGCCGGGTATACTCTGGTTCAGGTTTCTATTAATGACCTGATTATGATTTTTGCCTTTGCTCCAATAGCCGCTTTTCTGCTTGGTGTAACGGATATTGTTGTGCCCTGGCAAACACTACTTCTTTCAGTCGGATTATATGTGGTTATCCCGCTGCTTGCGGGTTATATGGCCCGCCGGCTTTTGGTCAATAATGGTGATGATAGTGCCTTAAACCGTTTTACCAAAGCGCTTGAGCCATGTTCGATCATGGGGCTTCTGGCAACGATAGTGATCCTGTTCGGTCTTCAGGGCGAAACCATACTGGAAAAGCCGATGATCATTGGTTTGATTGCAATCCCGCTTATCATTCAGACATATGGAATTTTCGCGATCGCCTATGGTTGGGCCTATCTTTGGAAAGTGCCACATAATGTTGCTGCACCAGCGGCAATGATCGGCACATCAAACTTTTTTGAACTCGCCGTTGCTGTGGCGATTAGTGTTTTCGGTCTGGAAAGTGGCGCGGCACTTGCGACTGTCGTCGGGGTGCTTGTTGAAGTGCCGGTAATGCTTTCGCTGGTCGCTTTCGCTAACCGTACCAAATCACGTTTTACCTAATCAGGCTAGATTTAATTGCCATGAAACGCCGAACTTATCATTAAGCCAGGCGAATTTGGTGCTAAAACCGTAATTGTCTGGCGGCATTAAATATTCACCGCCTTGGGAAAGTTTTTCACAAAGCTTATCAATTTCAGCGTTGTCTTCGCATTCAACGAATAGCGACATGGACGGGGTAAAGCTAAACTCATGCACGGCTGGACTATCAATGCAGATATATTCTTTTCCGTTTAAAGTGAAATCTGCCCGCATGACGGTGCCCTCGGCACCGGGGCCATCCGGGCCATATTTGGCTATTGAGGTGATTTCTGAATTATCAAATGCCGACATGTATAAATTCATGGCTTCTTCAGCCTGTCCTAAAAACATAAAGAAGGTTGATATATTTTTTGCCACAATGTTTCCTTTTACTTAATTAATCAGTCGTTATTTAACAATTTGCCATAACTCGCTCTATCCATATCCACAATATCGACCGTTAGGCTTTTGATGTTTGCAATATGGGGCGCTACTTTTTCCAGCACCACATCACTTAAATGTTTCTTTTGCGCAGCATTTCGCCCGGAAAGGATTTTTATCGTGATATGGATGTAATCATCGCGGCTCTGGCCGGATTTATAATGTTCATAACGGATGGCGCGCGCTTTAATGGCGCTGCGGTCAAATAGTCCGGACTGATCGACGCTTTCAAAGGCAACGTCGATCAGGTTTTTTATGTCTATATCCGCGTTTGCAGTATATTCAATAATGCAGTGAGGCAATTATTTTCCTTCGCGGATTTTAATGCCTTCTACCGCGCCGACCACCATGCGGTTAACGGCGTTTAGACCGATATTTTCAGGGTCACGCGACGGAATGGACGCAAAACCAATCGCAGCTGCTTTTGGATATTTTGTGAAAATTTCTTTAAACAATGCGGCTAGCTCATAGCTGGTTGGTCCGTTTTCCGTTGGATAGTTATGGTAAGGCATTTCCGACGCATCCAAAATATCAAGATCAATGTGGACATAGATTTTATCGGAAACGGCGCTAAGCGCGTCCATCTGGTCATAGACATTCTGGGTCAGGTCGCGGATATCCTCGACGCTGATATTCTGAATGCGCGCTTTATCAAGTAGGTGTTGTTCCATTGGATCAACATCGCGAAGGCCAGCCGTTACAATGTGGCTATTTGGCAGTGGCGGTTCAATCTTTGAATCGCGTCTTACCTGTTGCAGGGCAAGACCATTGGCAATAGCAAGCGGCATACCGCCCATTGATCCGCTGCGGGTGGTTTCCGGTGTGTTATAATCGGCATGAGCATCAAGCCATAAAATGCTGACCGCTGATGTGTCGGTGGAAGTTAACGACTGTTGTAAGCCACCAAGCATACCAAGCGATGAAGGGCAGCTGGCAAGAAAGCCAACAGTAAAATAGCCGTCAGCTTCATTTTGCATGACATTGTCGGCAAGTCGCCCGTTAGCATAACCCATTTTGCGCCAGTTACCATATTCGGTTTGTTCACGTTCGGAAAGAACGGCGTCTGACATGCGAACCGTCGCATTCATGCTTCTAAGCAGGTCCTGAATGCCGCCCTCTGCCATAACTTCTGGTCCGTCGAGCGCATTGTTACCCCCACCGGAACCCGGGCGTTGAGACTGCGTGGTAATAGCGATACGCATGGTGCCGTCATCGTTAAAATAGTTACGCTCTGCTGTGCTGTCTTTTTTAACGAGCTGTGCAAACGCTATGGTTGGTATTAATGAGATGGCGATGATGTATTTTAGGGCGCTTAATTTCATGAGAATTATTCCTGCCAGATTTTTATATGAATTGAATTGAAAGCTACTATATTAACATTAGATGTGTCAATTATGATGACAAGTTCAGCGGATAAAAATGAATAATAAAAAATGTAAAAATGAGAGCTTCCTCACCGGTGCCCATAGTCGGCTTCGCGATATGGGGCGGATATTTGAAATTATCTGGGATTTTTGGAATGGCTTTCGAAGACTTCGCACCGTTGGCCCCTGCGTAACGGTATTTGGATCAGCACGCTTTAAAGAGGGTGATGAGTATTACGATCTTGCCAGAGAAGTGGGCAAAAGATTAGGGCAGGCGGGTTATGCCGTTATGACCGGTGGCGGGCCGGGGGTTATGGAAGCGGCCAACCGCGGCGCCCACGAGGTTGGGGCTAAATCCATAGGCTGTAATATAGTCCTGCCCCGTGAGCAAATATTAAATTCTTATGCCGACATCAAAATTTCCTTTGATTATTTTTTCATCCGAAAAGTGATGCTGGTGAAATATTCAACGGCTTTTGTTTTATTGCCGGGCGGTTTTGGTACACTGGACGAGATGTTTGAAACACTCACACTGATCCAAACAGAAACCATCAGTGATTTTCCGGTGATTTTAGTTGGAAGCGATTATTGGCAGGCGTTAGGACCGTTCGTTGAGAAAAGTCTGATTAAACACAGCACAATTGATGTTGAAGATCTTGACCTGGTTAAGGTAACCGATGATCTTGATGAAGTTATTGCTATTATTTCAGCATGTGATAAGTGTGAACTATAAATATATTTACGGGAGAGAATAATGAGATTTAATGGGATACTAAAATTTTTGGCCATCGTGTCATTTTCACTGATAAGCGCGTGCTCAGATAATGGCGCGTCTACATCAGAGGAGCCAACAATGGATGATGTAACAGAGGCGACAAGAGACATTATCGGCAACAATGCCTTCCTTTATTATAAAGATTATGATGAGGCGGTTGATTTTTATGGCACCAAACTGGGTTTTAAAAATGTCTTTGAATTTCCTGGCTTTGCGATAATTTATCAAACATCACCAACAACGTTCATTACCCTTGTTAATGATGATGGCTCTGGCAGAGGAATGCATTCAGCCGATGAGCCAAAAACCATAGCCATTGCGCTTCTTACCGATCAAATTGATGCATGGTATGATTATGCCGCGTCGCAGGATATGGATATCAGAAACCCGCCACGTGTGCTTGGTGATAGCCCGCATAATGGCTTTCTTGTAACGGATCCCGGCGGTTATATCCTTGAATTTGAATATTTTGCACCGCACGATGAAAATGTAAAATTTATCCCGCTGCTTTCGGCAAGTGAAAATCTTTATGTTGAAGCAGGGAGCGCGAGCCCCCGTCCGGCTGATCTTGGTTTTAAAGCGAGCATTTATTGGCTTTATCATAAAGATGCCAAGGAAGCGGCAGACTTCTACCGTGATGTGATGGGACTTGAAATGATTGTGCAGCAACCATTTTCAGATATTTATACGTCATCACGTACAGGCTATATCGGACTTGTTCTTGACGGGCGGGGTATTCATCCTGCTAGTCATGAAAAGGCCGTTAACGTTGGCTTCCTGACCAGCAATTCACAAGCTTGGTTTGATCATCTAAAGGATGAGCCGACATTCACGCTTCGAACAGAAGAGCTTTATCATGAGGCTGACGCTGACGGAAATAACCTGATTGATATAGTTATAGGGTACGACCCTGATAATTATTATATAGAAATTGATGAGTTTATTGATGTAGAAGCCAACAAAGCCATTCGCGAGGCGGTAGGGCAGTAAAGAATCACCATTGATATTTAGTCTATTTGAGCATCGGTGAAGTAAAATTCACCGGTGCTTTTTTAATTTATATGTATTTTTAGAAGAATATTATTTTGACCAATGCGTTGGAAACTCTTGCAAAGCGCAGGATAACAGGAACAGCCTTATCCCCTGATAGCCTATAATTATGTTTATTTTACCCTTAAGATTTAACCTATGAAATTATTATAGATTGGTTAATTTATTGTTAACTATTAAATGTTGAGCAGTGCATGTTAAAGATATGCTTATATGCACCTGATGCTAAATTTAGATACATTGAAATTGATGCATTAAATCATAAGAAAAAATTATTCTGTAATTTCAATTGGTAAAATTTATTGTTCTAGCATAAAATTAGGTTTATATGATTTTCAGATGAAGCGAAAGATCAAGTTATGACAGCATCAGATAATGGACAAAAAAAAATCCGGGCGGCAATTTTAGGAGCCAGTGGCTATACTGGTGCTGAATTAATTCGCCTGCTCCTGCGTCATCCTAATGTGGAAATAGTTCTGATCACTGCTGACCGAAAGGCTGGACAGCCTGTTGAAGCTGTTTTCCCTCATCTTGGTGGTGAGGGGCTACCGGATCTAATCGCTATTTCTGATGTTGAATGGGGCGGACTGGATCTTGATGTTATATTCTGCGCGCTTCCACATGCTACATCACAGCGTATCATAAAAGGTATACTCCATGAAACAGGTCACGGTTTTATTGATGAAATGATCATTGAACAACCCGAAGACTACGCGAGCGCCATTAAAAGCAGCGTTAAGGTGATAGATTTAAGTGCCGATTTTAGATTGCGTGACGCGGATACCTACGCAAAAACATATGGCGGCGCACATGATGCACTGGAACTTCAAAAAGAAGCCGTGTACGGATTAAGCGAGCATTACCGCGAAGATATTAAAAAGGCGAGACTTGTGGCATGTCCCGGATGTTACCCTACTGCAGCATTACTTGCCCTTATTCCGTTGATGAAAGAAAAAGCTATTCACAGGGACGGCATTATTATCGATGCAAAGTCCGGTGTGAGTGGCGCAGGCAGGTCTTTGAATGAAGCTAATCTTTTCACGGAAGTTTCAGAAGCCATGCACCCATACGCCATCGGTAATCACAGACATGCGCCGGAAATTGAACAGGAATTAAGCAGGGCTTTTGGTGAAGATCTACTTATTACCTTTACCCCGCATCTTATACCTATGAACCGCGGTGAACTTGAAACCATTTATGTCACCCTTGCGGATGGACAATCGGCTGGTGATTTAAGGGGCATACTTAAAAGACATTATCAGGATGAAACCTTTGTCACTATTGTTGGTGAAAACACCACTCCAGCAACTCGTGATGTTCGGGGTTCCAATAATGCCCATATTGGTGTGTTTGAAGACCGCATTCCTGGCCGGGCTATTATCGTCGTTGTAATTGATAATCTGGTCAAAGGATCATCGGGTCAGGCCGTTCAAAATATGAATTTGATGTTTGGTTTTGACGAGTCTCTTTCTTTAGAGCAAATGCCTTTATTTCCCTAGCCTACAGTTTATATTTACTAAAACTCATCATCTAAATATATTTAATTTTGATCTATGTCAAAATGCTTCATATTAAATACACTTTATGAAATCATTCCCATAATATTTAATAAAATTTTAACTATGCTAGGCAACTATTTATGCCTGATCATCAAAGGTGGGTGATTTAAAATAATTGTCTTACTTAGAGAGGGTATTTAAATTGACAGAAAAAAATATAACGCCTCAAAATATTGAGAGCACATTTGGCGATGATGAAATCATTGTTTCCAAAACAAATCTGAAAGGTCATATTACATATGTAAATGACGTCTTTTGCAGGCTTGCTGAAATGCCTGAAGAAAAAGCACTCGGCGCACCGCATAGCATTATAAGACATCCAGATATGCCGCGTACTATTTTTTATTTTCTTTGGCAACAAATTGAAGCCAAAAAAGAAATATTCGCTTATGTGAAAAATATGTCGATGACCGGGAAATACTATTGGGTATTTGCACACGTAACGCCCACGATTGATGCGAATGGCAATACCGTAGGTTATCATTCCAGTAGACGTAGTGCATTACCAGCACAGAAATCAGCAATAACCGATCTTTATGGTAAAATTCTGGAAGTGGAGAGAAAACATTCCAACCGAAAGCAAGGAATGGACGCGGGTGTAGCATTTGTATCTGATTTATTAAAACAGAACGGTGTTAGTTATGATGAATTTGTATGGTCAGTAGGGAATTAGAAAATGTTATTAAAAAAATTAAAACCAACTATGAATGATATGAATGTTTCTATAAACCCAGTTTCCAAAAATTCTAGTGAACTAGATATAGTTAAAGCAGAACTTGAAGCCTATAAAAGTGCTTTTTCAGCTATTACAGAAATTTGCCCGGAGCTAAAGCGGGGAAATCTTGAAGCGCGAATAGTCGGCTGGCAGGATCACGGCGAATTATCGGACACATTAAGTGATTTGAATTACATTCTTGATGTTACAGATGCTTATGTCCGAGAAGCTGGTGCATCACTTGGTGCAGCAGAAAATGGCCATTTCTTCCGTAAATTTCTAGAACGTGGAATGGTCGGAAGCTTCGATATTGGCGCTAAAGTGATTAATGCTGGCTGTGCTAGTATGGAAGAAAGTGCGAGCCTTAAAGCAATTGAAGAAGCTGCTCAGGCAGAACGTGAAAAACTCGTTGAAGGATTTAACGGAACAATCACTGAATTTGTCGCATCACTGCTTTCATCGGCAAATAGCTTAAATGGCCTTTCTGGTCAGCTAACAGAATATGCTGATGAAACGCAAACCTTGTCATCAAATGTTGCTGCGGCTTCCGAGCAGGCAAGTATGAACGTTCAAACCGTTGCAGCCGCGACCGAAGAATATACCCAGTCGGTTCAGGAAATTGCCCGTCAGGTTGAAATTTCACATAATCAGTCAACACTAGCAGCCAGCGAGGCTGACACCGCTAAAAATTCCATCAATGATCTTCAATTGGCATCACAAAGTATTGGTGAAGTTGTTAAAATGATAAACGATATTGCTGGTCAGACTAATCTGCTTGCTCTAAATGCCACAATTGAAGCTGCCCGTGCCGGTGAAGCCGGTAAGGGGTTTGCGGTTGTTGCCAGTGAAGTAAAATCGCTCGCAACCCAAACGGCAGATGCAACAAAGAGTATTGATGGTGAAATTAACGAAGTGCAGTCAAAAATTGGTCTGTCGGTTGATGTGGTTGAAAAGGTTACTGAAATCATCAGTGAACTCAACACAATCGCCCAAACCATATCAAGCTCAACAAACGAACAGCTTGATGCAACCAAAGAAATTAGCCAGAATGTTCAGGAAGCTTCAATTGGTACAAAAGAAGTATCAGAACATATCAACAAGGTTAGTGAAACAGCATCACGTACTTCTGAAAGCGCCGGGGAACTATCAGAAGCATCGCAGAATATGGAAATGATTGTTAAGGATCTGGAAAGTCAGGTTGAAACATTCATAAATTCATTGATGAACCATAAAAACTAAATAAGATAAAAAATAATAAATTTACGTCACCTAGAAAATTTTTCCGGGTGACGTTTTTCTGCATTGTTGAATATATCATGATTGATTACCAGCCGTTACAACGCGCCCAAATCTCCACAATCTCATCACTCCCTTTTACCACATTATATTTGTCATAAGCAGCGGCAGTCATGCAGGAATGGTTTGGAAGAATGCGTAGGCGCGTTCCTATTGGGAAAGTGTCAAAATTAAAAGCGCTGCCATCTTTTGTGGTTATAATGCCGTGCTCCTGATTGGCGCCCGTGACGATTAGGTTATCAATGATAATACCGTCAACATCACAGACAATGCCATACCCACAGTCAAAATCGGTACCCCTAGTGCTTTGGTCTTTGGATAGAGCGACACCGCCAGCGTCAGTAATGATGCGGTTTTGATTATGTTTCTGGCTGATCACGGTGCACAGCACACTAAGCGCGATATCATCATTGGTGCAGCAACCGAGCCCAGCCTGAAACGCATCCTGAAAAACAAAGATACCAGCGCGAAGTTCAGTGACACCCGTTAGGTCCTCAGCGAAAGTTGCTGTTGGTGTGGAGCCACAGCTTACAACCCGGCAGGGATAGCCAGCGCTGCGAATATTTTCAGCGGCAGCGGTTATAGCGTCTCTTTCGTGGGCGGCAGCATCCTTTATGGCTTGTGGCGTATAACATCCATAACTTTCACCAGCATGGGTCAGTACGCCGGCGAGCTCTGTGCCCGCCCCTTCATGCAATGCTTTTGCAATCTCTATGACTTCTGGTGCACCTGGGCTAAGGCCCGCGCGGTGCATATCTACATCAATTTCGATCATTACTTTAAACGTGCGGTGAAATCTTTCGCCGTATTCGCTAATTTCTCGGGCGACATCCGCATTATCAATAATCATTTTAAGATCAACATCGCGGTCTAGGAGATCTTTTGCTCTTGGCAGTTTTGATGGCACCATACTAACGGCATAAATAATATCTTTAAATCCAG
>JABJKT010000189.1 GCA_018660225.1 Kordiimonadaceae bacterium | reverse complement strand
TCGGACATCGATCTGATCTGCCTGTTCGACGATGAACGCTATGCCGATGACTATGCCGAGGCCCGCGCCGCCTTTATCCGCGTGACCCGGCGTATGGCAGCGCTGCTAAGTGAACCCACCGGTGACGGCTATGTGTTTCGCACCGATCTTAGGTTAAGGCCGGACCCGGGCGCTACGGCGGTTGCGATATCCGTTGATGGGGCAGAAATATACTATCAAACCGTCGGATTAAACTGGGAACGGGCCGCCATGATCAAAGCGCGACCTATTGCTGGCGATTTAGAAGCCGGGCATTCGTTCCTCGAGCGGATCAGAGGTTTCGTCTGGCGCCGTCATCTTGATTATGCAGCGATTGATGATATCCATGCCATCAAGAAGCTTATCCACGAACATCACAGTCATAGCGCTATTAAGCTTGAAGGCCATGATGTTAAGCTAGGGCGCGGCGGTATTCGTGAAATTGAATTTTACGCCCAAATCCATCAACTTATCTCAGGAGGACGCGAACCGGTCCTGCGAGAACCGCCTACCCTGCTTGCACTTGATGCACTTTGTAAAAATGGAAAACTTGATCAAGCGGAAAATGATATTCTTCAGGAAGCTTATATCTATTTACGGACACTGGAACACCGGCTTCAAATGATCAATGATGATCAGACCCATGGAATTCCCACATCCGAGGGCGATATTATTAGAATTACCAAATTTATGGGTTATGAAAATAAAGACGCTTTTGAACAGGATCTGATGGGGCATTTAAAATCTGTACATGATATTTTTAATGACCTTATGCGTGATACAAACCAGACACACGAACATGATGGCAGTCTTTCCTTTCCACTAGACCAATATCACCCCGCGACCATTAAAGCCATTAATGAAGCCGGATTTATCGACGCGCAAAAAATATATAAAACCATACAAAACTGGCAAATCGGCCGGTATAGAGCATGCCGAACGGAACGGGCCAGAACCATATTAAGAAAGTTAGTTCCTGATATTTTAACCACATTTGGCCGCCATGATGATCCGGACACTGGCCTGATGAAATTTGATGATTTCCTCTCGAGGCTTCCTTCCGGTGTCCAGCTTTTTTCTTTTATTAAAGCTCACCCCTGGCTGCTTGATCTGTTGGCGCAGATTACCGGCATTGCCCCCTTTCTGGCCAATCAGCTATCAAGAAATCCACTGCTGCTTGATAGTGTTCTTAATGCTGAAGCGTTTAAAGATAATTCATCGATTGAAACTTTGAAAAATAGTCTCGCAGAACAGCTCGAAACAGCACTTGATTTTCAGGATACACTTGATATTTCCCGTAAATGGGTAAATGAAGGAAAATTCCAGGTCGGGCTTCAAATATTAAAAGGCAATACCGACGTCACTGACTTCGCCCGAACATTAAGCGACATCGCCGAAGTATCTTTAGATGCCATGCTTGGAAAAGTCATAAAAGATTTTTCCACCAAGCACGGTGTAATTGAAAACTCATCCATTTGTATCCTTGCGATGGGCAAACTGGGTGGACATGAATTTACCACTACTTCTGACGTTGATATGGTTCTTATTTATGACGCAGAAGACATGAACGCGCTTTCAAACGGCAAAAAGCAGCTCACGGTTAACCATTATTATGCAAGGCTTTCACAAAATTTCATAAATAGTGTCACCGCGCTCACCGGAGAAGGTAAATTATATGAAGTAGACATGCGTCTACGCCCGTCCGGCACCGCAGGACCACTTGCCGTATCCATTGATAGCTTTAATGATTACCAAGCTGGGCAGGCCTGGACCTGGGAGCATATGGCGCTTACCCGGGGCCGTGTTATTGCCGGACCGGAACCGCTTAAAAAGAAGATAGAAAAAGGAATTTTAAAAATCTTAAGCCATAAAGGGCGCGATCAAAATAACCTGCTTCATGAAGTGGCTAAAATGCGCAAAAGGCTGGAAGATAATTTCGCGACAAGTAACATTTGGGCCATGAAACACATCCGCGGCGGGGTTATTGATGTTGAATTTATTTGCCAGTATCTTCTGCTGAAACATGGTGCAAAAAAGCCTTCAATACTGGTTAAAAACACTTTAGAGCAAATCACAATTCTTTTTAAAACAAAAATACTTGAAAAAGAAATCGCTGCCGAGCTTTATAAAGCAACCCACATGCTCCAGTCTATTCAAGCCATGCTGCGGCTGTGCCTTGGCAATGTTGCAAATGATGAGGAAAAACCATACGCCCTTCTTCTAACACTATCAAAAAGACTGAAAAGAAAACCGGATGAAATAGAAACGCTTATTCTTGAAAATCAAAATTTTATCCATAACTTATATTATGAATTTATAGAAACGCCAGCATCTGAGCTGTCAACACCAGAACCCACACCGCCGCTAGATAACAAAGAGGAATAAAAATGCTAGAAACTGGCCAGGTAGCTCCTGACTTTAATCTTCCCGATGAAACGGGAGAAACCGTTTGTCTGAACGATTTTGATGGTAAAAATATAGTTCTTTATTTTTACCCGAAAGATAATACGCCCGGCTGCACAAAAGAATCTATCAGCTTCAGCCATCACAAAGATGAATTTAAAAAATATGATACCATTATCCTCGGCGCTTCAAAAGACAGTGTCAAAAAACATCAAAATTTCATAAAAAAGCAAAATCTAACGATTAAACTTCTTGTCGATGCAGAAGGTACATTATGCGATGATTACACAGTTTGGGTAATGAAGAAACTATATGGCCGCGACTATATGAGGATAGAACGTGCCACATTTTTAATTGGAAAAGACCGTAAAATCAAAAGGGTATGGCGTAAAGTTAAAGTAAATGGCCATGTGGAAGAAGTATTGGACGCTGTAAAAGAATTATGACTACAATTTCATCAGCAGGCTTAAAAGCTTTCAACGCCGAGAATGTACAAGACAAAGTAAATTTCACATTCGACGCTGCAAAGTCATGGTTTTCGGGAGAGCTTGATTTAAAGTTTGAGCACCCCGTCCCCCAAAGACCCGGCCGACCATTAAAGCCTGAATTACTCGCCCCACAAGACATGCCAAGGCGACGCAATGCTAAGGCAAGAGCCGCCCGCATCGCCATGCTCCACGCCATTGCCCATATTGAACTTAATGCCATTGATCTTGCGTGGGATATTGTCCTCCGGTTTGGCGCGGATATGCCTAGGGAATTTATTGATGACTGGGTCAAAGTAGCCGATGATGAAGCAAGACATTTTGAACTTTTGAATAATCGCCTAGAAGAACTTGATAGCTACTATGGCGCTCATCCTGCCCATGATGGCCTGTGGCAGTCAGCAAGCACCACTGCTCATGATCTGCTCGCGCGACTGGCAATTGTCCCGCTTGTTCTGGAAGCAAGAGGACTTGATGTAACACCGGCAATAATTGAAAAATTCAAATCCGCCGATGATCTGAAAAGTGTAGAGGCCCTCGAAATCATCTACGAGGAAGAGATTGATCATGTTCGCGCCGGGCAGCGATGGTTTAGTTACTTATGTGAACAGAAAAATATAGATCCAGAACAATCTTATCATAATTTGGTCAATACATATTTCACAGGAAAATTAAAACCGCCCTTCAATAAGGAGGCGCGAAAAATGGCCGGGCTCATGGAAAATTTCTATCTGCCGCTGGTATCGAAATAAAATAACTACTTAAAACTGTTTCCATTATTAATTTTTTTGATAACATGTTTCGTTTAGTATTGCGTGATTCGTCCAAAATTTAATAAATTCGATTGGGCAGAATTTTATTAACACGAGAGCGGGAATTATAAATTAATAATACAATCAAATGGTTAAGTGAGAAAGCTGAGCGCTATTTTCCTGACAGGCAACTGTATTTCAGGTCAAATGGAGACGTGAGTTTTGTTACAATTTCCAAAAAAATTCAGATGTTTTGCACCTCAATATTCTTATGTTTTGTTTTATGGTTTGTTGTAACGTCTTATAATTACGTCTATATCAATGAAATTCTCGGCGAAAAAGATGTCGAGGTTGAAACCGCTAACCGTAATTATGAAGAACTGGAAAATCAGTATTCCGAACTTAAAAATGATATCCTCAAATCAGCCAACGCTCTTGAGCAGCGTCAACAATATATTCAGCAAGTTCTAGATGAAAATGAAACATTAACTGAGCCAACAGAAAATATTGAAATTGATGATTTTGATTCTAGCGATTTTGTCGATGATGAAAATGACAGAGAAGCAAGAAACCTTATCCGCGATGAAAGTCTGGATAAAATCTATGTTGATTTAAAACACATAGAAATGCAGCAAAACTCTACAATTAAGTCAATTAGTGACAAAGTGGATGCCAAGCTCGCTTTTTTAAAAGAAACGTTAAATAGCGCAGGTCTTACTGAAGATAAAATGATTGAGCTCGCAGGTGACCTTCCTTCTTTAACTAAGGCTCAGGGCGGTCCATTCATTGGTCTTGAAAATGGCATCAATGATGCGGAATTAGACAGCAGTTCCTTTGATGAACTTTATACAAAAAGAGCTAATCTTGAAGATTTGGAAATGGCCATTGCTTATCTTCCGACCGCAACTCCGCCGGAAAAACATTATGTTTCAAGCAAGTTTGGCATGAGACGCGACCCGATAACTAAAAAATGGGCTACTCATAAAGGTATAGACATGGCCGGTTGGCATAAAACGCCAATTAATGCTGGTGGTGATGGTGTCGTACTGCGCGCTGGGCGTAACGGTTCATTTGGTTTATTTATAGAAATTGATCACGGAAATGGATTTCGGACACGATATGGCCATCTTTCGCAAGTAAAGGTTAAACGTGGCGATAAGGTTGAAGCAAATCAACTCATTGGACTAATGGGAAGTACGGGAAGAAGCGTAAGCACGCACCTCCATTATGAGATTTGGTTTAACGGCAAGCCAATTGATCCTTTAAAAGTAATTAAGGCAGCAAATGATGTTCAAAAAATCAAACAACAAAAATACGACAGCTAATAAAAATTATACATCCAAGGAAGAAAAAGCAATGAAAACACCGGCAAACTCCGTACCGTCCATTATAAGCTCAGACGTTGTCATCAAAGGCAATGTTACCACGTCAGGTGAAATTCAGCTTGATGGAACCATTGAAGGCGATGTTAAAAGCAATTCACTTACCGTTGGTGAAAATGGTACCGTTAAAGGAAAAATCAGTGCCGACGATGTCGTTGTAAAAGGAACTGTTAAAGGCAGTGTTGCCGGACGTAATATCCGCGTTGAAAAATCAGCAAAAATTACTGGCGATCTTTGCCATCAAACACTTAGCATTGAAGCAGGAGCCTTTATCGAGGGCAACCTTAGTCATCAAAGCAATCTGACAAATACGGCTCCCGGCAATTCAACGAAAGTTGTTTCAGCTAATATTGATGCTAAATCTCACGAAAAGCCACTAGAGCAAAAAAAGATTTTTTAATAT
>JABJKT010000188.1 GCA_018660225.1 Kordiimonadaceae bacterium | reverse complement strand
CCACTTATTGTAACGTCACGGCCGCTAAGGTCTGATGCGGTGAGTTCTATTTCGGTTTTATATTTATTCCAGTCGACAAAGCCCGGCAACACAAGCGCGCTGCCGATTAAACCGAGCAATAATATCCCCACCCCAATACCGAAGTTTTTCATTTAATCTCCGCCTAGTACCCAAAAATGATTACTTGAAACTTATTACAACTAGGTTAACTATACATAACGCGATAATAGTGGCAATAATAGGTCAATAATTAGTGAATTTAATGTCAAATTTTTAATTTAGAACAAAAAATAACTAAAAATGGCAAGTAAACAGAATAAAATCAAAAGAAAATTTATTCTCAATCAGATCAAGTTGAGAAATTTTATTCACGTCCATGATAAAATCATTGGCATACTTCTCGCCGTTTTTGTTGGTGCCTTCGTTGCGCTTGCGGCAATCAGTTTTCGTTATCTAATTCAAATTGTTCAATCATTTGCTTTTGGAAATGCTGCAGAAAACATCTTTGATTTCGTTGAAAGTCTCCAGTGGTGGCAAATCTTACTATCCACAACCAGCGGCGGGCTTATAATCAGTTTTATTTATTTCTTCTTTATGCGTGGAAATACCGCAGGCGCCATTGCTGAAGTGATGGAAGCCAATGAACTTCAAAATACCAAGATGCCGTTAAAAGAAGGCATATTTAGTGCTGTTACTGCTGCCGTTGCCTTAGGAACCGGATCCGCTGCAGGACGGGAGGGACCGGTTGTTCACCTTGGCGCTACCCTTACATCCTGGGTATCAAGCCGGCTACATCTATCAGAAAAAATGTGCCGCACTTTGTTTGGCTGCGGTGTTGCGGCGGCAATATCCGCCTCCTTTAATGCCCCTATCGCCGGGGTGTTTTTTGCCCTTGAGGTTATTCTAGGACATTATGCACTGCATGCATTTGCGCCGATCGTGATTTCCTCTGTTACGGCGGCCATCATTACGCGGATACAATTTGGTGATTTTCCGGCTTTTAATATACCCAATTACCAAATTGCCAGTTTTTATGAATTTCCCGCCTTCCTGTTACTCGGTGCCGTAAGTGCACTGGTGACAATCATTTTTATCAAATCTATTTTCTTCACAGAAGATATAGCTAATAAAATCCCGATTCCAGTTTGGGCACGACCACCACTCGGTGGGCTGGCCGTCGGTCTGATTGCTATTTTTTGTCCCTTTATTTTAGGGACAGGATACGGCACGACTGATGCCGCCCTTAAAAGCATCATTTCCATTGATCTGCTTTTAATTCTTATTGTCGCAAAAATTGCTGCCACTTCAATCAGTCTCGCCTTTCGGTACGGATCCGGTATATTTAGCCCGTCCATATTACTCGGCGCAGTGGTCGGAAGTGCATTTGGTTATGTGGTAACGCTCGCCTCCCCTGAAATGGCCAGCAATTATGGGCTTTATGCCATTGTCGGCATGGGTGCGGTTTCATCTGCGGTGCTTGGCGCTCCCATATCCACAATACTAATCATATTTGAACTAACCGGCGATTATCAAATAACACTTGCCTTAATGGCTGCCGTTGTTTCATCGAACCTGATCACCAGCCATTATTTAAAAGCCACGTCCTTCTTTCATTTACAGCTTAAGCGGCGCGGTAAAGACCTTGAAGGTAGCAGAGCAAAAAATTTAAGCCGACAAATTCTGGTTAAAAAAATAATGACACATGATTTTGCCACCGTTGGTATGGATACGGATATTGAAAGAATAAAAGAACTGATTATTAATTTGAAATATAATAATCTGTTCGTACTTGACGACGATTTTATTATTCAGGGTATTATTACCCTTTCAGAACTTCGTGAAGGCTACCAAAATGATGTTGGTCCAGAAGATTTAACCGCCGGTTCAATTTGCAGAAGACAAACATTTCATCTTTCCCCGACCGATACATTAGAGCAAGCCGTCTATCTGTTTAATCAAACAGGAGAAGAGCGAATTGCTGTCATATCGGACGATGAAAATGCAGAAATAGTTGGTGTCTTATCGCAGAGAAATTTGCTGCGCGCTTATAACAAAGTTCTTATTGAAGCAGAAGAAGTCTGATAAATGAAATTGACGTTAATTTCATCTGTTATTTCTTTTTAATTGCGCTATATATGATCCATGTCTGACCCATTTGATCTTGATAATTTGCCTGAGAGCAACACGCCTTCACCACAGGCAGAAGCGCATGTGCCACCCTTTTATCTTGAAGGTCTAAACGAACCACAGCTCGAAGCCATTGAGCAGATTGATGGTCCGGTTCTAGTGCTTGCTGGCGCAGGAACCGGTAAAACACGAGTGCTCACCACAAGGCTTGCCCATATCCTTGCTACCGGCAGAGCCTATCCCAATCAAATTCTCGCCGTAACATTCACCAATAAAGCTGCGCTTGAAATGAAAGAAAGAGTTGGTTCTATCATTGGGGATGCTGTTGAAAATATGTTCTGGCTCGGCACGTTTCATTCAATCTGCGTAAAAATATTAAGACGTCATGCGGATTTGGTTGGTCTTGGCAGCAACTTCACTATTTTAGACCAAGATGATCAGGTGCGGCTCTTAAAGCAGCTGGCGCGCGCCGCTGATGTAGACGAAAAACGCTATCCACCGCGGATGCTCGCCGGGATTATCGATGGTTGGAAAAATAAAGGACTTCTTCCCCATCAGGTTCCCAAAAGTGAAGCCCAATCCTACGCAGAAGGCATGGGGATTAAGCTGTATATTCAGTATCAGGAAAGGCTAAAAGTCCTTAATGCCGCCGATTTTGGTGATCTTATATTGCTTTGCGTTCATCTTTTTCAAAAGAACCCGCATATACTAAGCGAATATCAGCAGCGCTTTAAATATATCCTAATCGACGAATATCAGGATACAAACGTATCACAATATTTATGGCTACGGCTGCTGGCGATGGGCCATAAGAATATATGCTGTGTCGGCGACGATGATCAGTCAATATACGGCTGGCGCGGTGCGGAAGTAGGCAATATTTTAAAATTTGAAAAGGATTTTGAAGGCGCGAAAACAATCCGACTTGAACAGAATTATCGCTCAACAACCCATATTCTTGGTGCAGCGAGCGGGCTTATTGATGTCAATCAGGGACGCCTGGGCAAAACATTATGGACCGCCGAGCAGGGCGGGGAAAAGGTAGCCATTAATGCCGTATGGGACGGCCGGGCAGAAGCAAGGGCTATCGGCGAAATAGTTGAAGAACTGCAGCGAAAGAAACAGCACCTTAGTGAAATGGCTGTGCTTGTTAGGGCAGGGTTTCAAACCCGCGAATTTGAAGAAAATTTCCTGACCCTCGGGCTATCTTACCGAATTATCGGCGGTGTGCGTTTTTATGAACGGGCCGAAATAAGGGACGCTATGGCTTACCTTCGGGTTATTCAAAATCCGGATGACGCCCTTGCCTTTGAGCGCATCATTAATGTTCCCAAGCGCGGCATAGGCGACGCTACCGTACAAAAACTGCACCTTATTGCCAGAGCAGGCGAAACATCGCTGATGAGCGCTGCACGCGATATAGTGGAGACAGAAGAATTAAGTAAAAAGGCCAGAGCGTCACTTAAAACACTAATCAGTAGTTTTGACCGCTGGCGCGAAATGTCCCCCGATATCAGTCATATGGACTTAACCGACACAGTGCTTGAAGAAAGCGGTTATTATGATAAATGGAAAACGGATAAATCACCGGATGCGCCGGGCAAGCTGGATAACTTATCAGAACTGATCCGCGGCATGGAATCCTTTGAGGATCTGGCTGAATTTCTTGAACATGTTTCACTGGTGATGGACACGACCGCTAACGATAAAACTGATTATATCAGCATCATGACCCTGCATGGATCCAAGGGACTTGAATATGACACTATATTCCTGCCCGGTTGGGAAGAAGAGCTTTTCCCGAGTAAGAGATCAATTGATGAAAATGGCGAAAAAGGCCTTGAAGAAGAACGCCGTCTTGCCTATGTCGGCATAACCCGCGCCAAAAAACGCGCCTATATTTTTTATGCCGCCTCGCGTTATATGTTCGGAAATTACACCAGCCCCATTCCGTCACGCTTTATTGCCGAGCTTCCCGAAGAGCATACCGTGCGACACGGCCAGCAAGGCTTAAGCAGCACAGACCAGAGTAATTATAATCCATCACCCAGCCTCGGTTTTAATTTCGGTGAAGGACGCGAGAATTATCAGCTTGATAGAAGCAAAACAAAAAAACGCTCTTCTAGCGGACGCGGCGCCAATAAAAAACCCGCTCCTTCTGAATTTTCAGTAGGGGAGCGGGTCTTTCATGATAAATTTGGTTATGGCGAGGTTAGTTCCATTGACGGGAATAAACTTATGATCGAATTTGAAATGGGATCATCCCGCAAAGTCATGGACAGCTTTATTAAACCGGCCTGATAATTATTCGCAGCAGAATTATCTAATTCTGATTTTGCTTTTCCGTCTGGTGTTATCCACTACTTTTTTGGGCTCTCCAAACACATCAATTTTACCTGATGAATTGGCCTCGACGGTGACGAGCTCAGAAGCATATACTCTACTGTCACCTGACGATGAAACATCAACCGATACTTCTTTACAGACAAACTCTCTGGCATCAACATCACCGGAAGAATCGACTTCGATTTGCATATTGTTGCACTGACCACCATCAAATTCCACATCGCCGGAAGAATTGACTTCAATGAACACCGTATTTGCGGTAAATTCGTCCAATTCGATATCACCGGAGGAATTTATTTCAATGTTTAAATTCTCACTTTTACCGGTGACATAAATATCCCCTGATGAATCAATATCGAATTTTATATTGTCGTTATCGACTCCCGTGATCTCAGCATTGCCAGAGCTTCTGATTTTCATTTCTTCAATATCGGGCATGGTTATGGCGATTTGTACTTCGCCAAGACTACCGCGACCGAACAGCTTGAACTTGCCTCTGTCTCTTATCTCCAGCGTATTGCCTTTAATATCAAGCTCCATTCTGTCGATGCTTTCCTGCGCGCCGGTCATGGTAATTGAATATTCGCTACCGATGGTTATTTCCACATCTGCTGACGAATTTAATTCAATTGCGACAAAGTCCGAAAGATCGGATTGTATCGTTGCTGCAGTTGCACTTGATATTGTAAATGCTGCCGCGAGAACGAGAGCAACGGGTCCCATTGATTTAATCAGTTTAGTCATGATCCTGTTTTTCTCTATATGAAAATAATTAACGAATTCTGATTTTACTTTTGCGCTTAGTGCGGTCCTGAACATTTTTGGGCTTGCCAAAAACATCTACTTTACCAGAACCTTCACTCTCGAAAATCAGTGTATCTGTTGCATAAACTCTGCTATTGCCAGAGCCATCCACTTCAATTTCCACTTCTTTGCAAATCAAATCTTTAGCATCAATATCGCCGGAACCTTCAACTTCGATTTCAAGGCGGTTACACTGTCCACCATCAAATTCGACGTTTCCTGAACCATTGATTTCAATAAAGACATCGTCGCCAGCGACTTCGTCCATTTCAACATCGCCGGAGCCATTAATTTCAATAACAACGGATTCGCTTTTTCCAGTAACGTAAAGATCACCGGAGCCATTGATATTTAAAAGTATCTCTTCATTATCAATGCCAAAGATTTCCGCGTCGCCTGAGCCGTTAATTTCCATTTCTTCAATATCAGGCATAGTAATGGTGACGTTGACATAGCCATCATTATTTCTGCCGAATAAACTAAAGCCTCGTCCTTTACTGCTGATTTCAAGCTCGTCACCAGACTTGTCAATTTCCATTCTGTTTATGCGATCTTCATCGCCGGTCACAATGATAGAATATTCATCATCAATGGTTACCTTAAGATCCGCAGAAGTACTCAATTCAATTTTAGAAAAGTCTGAATAATCGAACGTTCTTGTCGCCTCTTGGGCAAATCCAGTGGATGAAAGTGCCATTAACAGTGCGGTCGTTATTGCTGTAGATTTAATTGAATTTTTCATTTTACTTCTCTTTTGCTTTTTTATTAACGAATTCTAATGTTACTTCTGCGTTTTGCTTCGTTATCAACTACTGTTCCAGGGTTACCATATACATCTACCTCACCAGAGCCGTGACTGTCAAAAGTAATTGAGTTGCTGGCGTAAACATAACTGTCTCCAGATCCTGAAACATCAACTTCAACGTCAACGCACTGCATATCTTTAGCTTCAACATCACCGGAGCCGTGTATATCAATTTCAAGTGACTGACATGTGCCGCCACCTAATTGAACATCGCCGGAGCCGTTAATAGAAATATCGACATCTTTGCCGTCTACTTCATCCATTCTGATATCGCCAGAACCATTAATACCTATATCCAACTTTTCAGTTTTACCTGAAACAACCAGATCACCTGAACCATTTATGTTTAAAGCAAGTTCAGAATTATCTACGCCAGTAATTTCACCGTCGCCGGAACCGTTAATCTTCATTGATTCAATATCAGGCATAGTAACATAAACGATCATGTCTTGATCGTGATCATAATTAAAACGACCTCTTTTGTGTTTAATTCTAAGAGTATCGCCTTTCACTTCTAAAATTGTGTTGTTGATACGTTCCTGATCACCAACCATTTCTATGGAATAACCGCTACCTACGGTAATTATAATATCTGATGACGTATTTAATTGTACTTTGGAAAAACCACTGAGATCAGAAGATTTTGTAGAATCCTGAGCCAGTGCTTCCGTTACTGATGAAGCATATAGAGCCGCTGATAACGCTGCTACTGATACACCTGCAATTTTAAATAGTTTATTCATAATAACCTCCTTGTAAAAAAATTTAAATTTATCTTGTTTTATTAATGAATGGAAATATGGCTGAACCATCCATCACTTTTTGTTACATCTTCCGGGTCGCCATAGACATCTATGTTACCCATACCGTTAATTTCGGCATTCACTTTTACGCTGGCATAAACTTCGATATTGCCAGCACCTTTTAAATCCACGTCTACTTCTTCGCATTCAAGATCGTCAGCTTCGACATTACCGGCACCCTTTAAATCAATGATCAGCCACTTACACTGGCCCTCAACTTCAATATTGCCGGCACCTTTTAAGTCAAACTCAACCTGTTCACTATCAACACCTTTAATGTGGGCATCAACCGCACCTCTAAGATCAAGGCCGGTAAATTTTGGCATACTGATAATCACTTTAAGGCTATCGCCACCACGACCATTCCAGAAATCTTTATCGTCATCCCGGTAAAGAACTAATTTATCGCCTCTTACTTTTAAGAGAAGAGTGTCAACAAGTTCTTCATCACCTTCGACTTCGATTTCAAAATCTTCGCCAACTGTGACGTCAAGCTGGATGCCAACATTATCAATACGGATCATTTCAAAGCCATCATGATCATGGTTCACACTTTTTTCATCGGCAAAAGACGCTTGCGCCAATGCAAAAAATCCAATTATAAATAAAGCTGATTTCGAAATAATATTTGTCATACTGTGTATCTCCTGTAGACTTAGATTTTATGTGAAACGCTTAAAGGGTGCAATAGCCCCAGAGGCCACTCGTCTCATTTATCGTTCATTTTATCGCAAATAAGGTAATTTAGTGGTGGATACTGGAAGCCTCGACGTAATATTATGATTTTCAGAGTTGGATTAATTAATGAATAATAGCCACAATAATAAAGATATTATCACCTGGAAAATAAGCATTATATCTTCCCTTCAATTTTTGCCTACACTTGAAGAAACTCTCTATGCCCACGGCGGTGATAATTTTCCAACAATCGCAGATTTTGAAATACCCGGCGATAGTGAAAACCGTCTATTAGAAGGTTATTTCAATGAAGAGCCTGATTTAAAAGCTCTAAATGAAACCATTAACGGTATGGCTGCGATTTTTGATATTGCTACCCCGGAAGTAAAACTGGAAAGACTTGAAGACAAAGACTGGGTATCAGAATCTCAAAAAATATTAAAGCCTATAGATGCCGGAAGATTTTATTTATACGGAAATCATGACGCGACGACGGTGCCGGATAATAAAATTTCCATCATGATGGAAGCTGGGCAGGCTTTTGGAACCGGTAGTCATGAAACCACCAAAGGATGTTTGCTGGCCATTAGTGATGTATTTGAAATGATTGAGCCTGGGATAGCGCTTGATTTAGGATGCGGAAGCGGTGTTCTTGCCATTGCCATGGCCAAACAATGGGATATAAAAATTATTGCCAGTGATATTGATCCCATTGCTACTGAGACGGCCGCAGAAAATATTTCCATTAATGGCGTCAAAATAATTAAGCCTGAAGATGGCGGCCCGGGGACTGCGGTCGTAACTTGTGATGGATTTGAAAATTCTATACTTGAAAAAACAGGACCTTACGATTTAATAGTCGCAAATATTCTTGCCGAACCGCTTTTGCAATTGGCACCTGATATTGTCGCTAATTTAAAGGGTAACGGGCTTATTATACTTTCCGGTCTTTTGAAAATACAGCAAACATCGATTATAGATCTTTATGAAAAACTAGAGATGGAACTTTTGAAATCTTTTCCAATAAATGAATGGCAATCACTTATTTTCAGGAAAAAATAGGGTTCTTAGAAAAAATAGAGGGAGGATGTGGTAGCTCTAGGCTACCACAATCAGATATTTATGAAGCAACCTTGATAAGAATGTCATTATCGTTGCTTGGTTTTGGTACCCAATAATCATTTGATGGCACATAACCATTGTCGCTCAGTAAGTTCATGAAATTGTAATCTTCAGTATTGGTTCTTACTATTGCTGCGACCGCATCAAATGCTTCTTCAATATCCTGTAAAATTGAATGGTTGCTGCTCTGGGCTTGCGGAACATAGCCCTTATCACCAAGTAGGTCCATGAAACTATAACGAGTAGTGCTCGTCTTAATCAATTTTGCAATTGCATCTAGTGCATTTTCTATATTTTGCATAATTGGGCTGTTACTGTGATCTGTTTCAGGGACATAATTATTATCCTTCAACAGATCCATGAAGCTATAAGTATTTATAAATGTAGTCATTGATCTATCCTTAAATCTGCTGAATTAAACTTTCAAAAGATGCTCATCATCTTCTGTTGAATAGAATATAACTATACTTATATGGAATGAGTAGAGGGTATTTTGTCCCTACTTCCATGCATTTATTGCATAGCTAAATTAGCTCGAGCCAGTCGTCTTCGCTGATGGTTTTAACGCCTAACTCACTGGCTTTCTTGAGCTTTGATCCTGCATCGGGGCCAGCAACCAGTAGATCCGTTTTACTGGATACGGAGCTTGATACCTTAGCACCAAGGGATTCTGCTGATGCCTTTGCTTCTTGTCTGCTTAATTTTTCAAGTTTTCCGGTAAAGACTATAATTTTACCCGCCACATTGGAATTGGAGGTTTTGGGCGGGATAAACTCCTCAACACTGATTTGGTTAAGCAGATCTTCTACCACGGCCATATTTTGCGGTTCAGCAAAAAAGTCAATGATAGCATCCGCAACCTTTTCACCAATGCCGTCAATGGCAAGTAATAACTGATAGGCGCTTTCTTGCTTGTCATTGGCTGCTTTAATATTTTCAAGAAAATTTTCTATGGTTAAATAATT
>JABJKT010000187.1 GCA_018660225.1 Kordiimonadaceae bacterium | reverse complement strand
GGCGATATAATCATCAAGCTGGTCTGGAAATAATGTCGTCTGTGAACGGACGTCCCCTTCAATGAATGCTGTCATCAATATTGACCTTCCAAAGTTAAAAAACTACTATAACATAGTGGAGGGACTTTTCACACAGCCTGGACCCAAAGCGGACATTAGGCAAATTATTACTTAAGAAGTAATACTCGATTTATTTGACAATATTATGGGAGGCATGTAGCGTTAATAAATAAAAAATATATTTTATCTTAATGCAAAATATTAAATATTTAGTTTTCTTTATATTAGATAATAAATATTTCTGGGATTCATTTAAAATGATAATTAAATCTACGAAAATTATAAAATCGTCTCTGATCGGTTTATTTATATTGCTGCTCACATCCAGGGGTTTAAATGCACAAGAAAATGCACTGATTTACAGCAATACTAATCCCCCTGATAATGCTGCAAATGTTTATGGCATAGTTCCAATGATTGAAGACCTTAAAGACATCATACCTATGAAATTGGTTCCTGGATCGCAATTATTTGATTCACGAACGGCTCTTTCTTCTATCGGTGGGGGAATAGCAGGCGCAGGTGAAGTCATATCATCTTATAGCCGTAGCGATTTAAAACATGCGGTAATATTAAATGACTTAATGTATTTAGGCCGCAATGAACTTGTTGTAAACGCAGCTGCTACAGAAACATTGCTTCGCAACTGTCCCAATTGCATGAGGGATTATGCTGAAAGTAATACACTATTTTTATCCGGCGCCGCAGCAGGATCATACGGAATGCTTTGTAAAAGTGAAGTTACAAATGTTTCGCAAATGAAGGGTAAAAAGTTTAGGGCGGTAAGTGCAAGTCGTCGCTGGGTAAGGGCACTTGGCGGCATACCTGTTAGTTTATCTATAAATGATATGGTCGAAGGTTTATCACGTGGTTTAGTTGACTGTATAGTTGGTCCAATTGCCTGGTTAAAATCCTTTCCTATCGCAGACGATGTTAAATATATATATGCTTATAACGTTGGCGCATTTAGTTTTGCGACGATGGTTATCAATCGCGGGGTGTGGGATGATCTAAATGCCATCCAAAAACATGCTTTATGGAATGCTCAATCCGGCGTTTCTGCAAGAACTGTTGTACGGTTATATGTGGCTGAAGCAATACAAGCTAGAATGATTGCCAAAGAAAAAGGCATTCCCATAACTACGGCTGGGCAGGACATAGAAAATTTCTGGCAAGATTTTAAAAAAGATGAAGCGGCGACTGTAAATAAAGTGGCGGGTGAACTTGGTGCTAAGAACCCAAAGGAAATATCTGACAATTTTATTAAGAATATAGAAAAATGGGAAATAATTATTGCCTCTTCCGGCCTTGCTAATTTGTTAACATTAGAAGAAATTGATGAAGAAATCCTACATAGTGCAGAAGTTGAATATGAAGCACTGTTGCAAAAAAATATTTATGATAAAATAAATCCGGAAGAGCTTTAATCATGAGTAGTGATTTTTATAAAAAACTAGATAGAATTGACCACACAATAGCACTGATACTTTGTTCCGCTGCCGGACTTTCAATTGTCGCTATGATGCTTCATATAGTTGCAGGTATATATTCGCGTCATTTTTTAGGCCAGCCACTTGGCGGAGTTACTGAAATTGTTTCTGCCTACGATATGGTTGCGGTGTCGTTCTTATCGCTTGCTTATGTTACCCATCAGAAAGCTCATATCTCTGTAGAGCTATTCACTCAAAAATTATCTGAGCAAATGAAACAAGTGATCGAGTTAGCGGCAGCCATCTTTGTCACGGCATTATCCATTTGGATAAGCTACGAAACGGCAGTCGCTGCCATCCACAGTTATTCGATCAATGAAGTATGGGAATCGGGTGATGGTTTTCTCACCGTTTGGCCGAGCCGCTTTTTTCTGCCCTTCGGTATTGGCGCAATGGCTTTTTCATATGCGTTAGATACGCTTAAACGCGCGGACAGGCTAATAAACCCCTCTAATTCAGTGGAGGATTTATAAATGGCAGATATTGAAATAGGTTTTGCTGGTATAGGCCTGCTTTTAGTTTTACTGGCATTTAGAGTTCCTATTGGTTTTTCTTTATTTGGTGTGGCTGTGATCGGTTTGAGCCTTGCTAAAGGGCCAGATGTTGCCATTAGTCTAGTTCAAATTGAGCCTTTTCATTTTGCGGCACATTGGTCATTTTCTGCTATTCCAATGTTTATTCTTATGGGTTGCATCGCGCAACACACACGACTGGCCAGCGAACTTTTCCATGCGGCAAGGTTATGGCTGATCAGCGTGCCGGGCGGTTTGGCGGTTGCTGCTAACTTTTCCTGTGCTGGATTTGCCGCCGCTTCCGGTTCAAGCTTAGCTACCGCCGCGACAATGGGACGGATTACCATTCCTGAAATGCTGAACGCAAAATATGAAAAAGGGCTGGCATCCGGCGTGGTCGCAAGTGCGGGTACCGTTGGAAACATGATACCACCGTCAATCACTTTTATCATTTACGGAATTTTTGCAGAAGTATCAGTGACCAAATTATTCATGGCTGGTATATTGCCGGGCTTGCTTACGGTTGGGGTATATACCTTCATGATCGTCACCCGTTGCTGGTTAAACCCATCACTTGCACCAAGAATTGAACTCGATGTGACCTGGTCGATGCGATTTAAATCAATAATGCCCATTTGGCCGATATTCATTCTAATTGCCAGCCTGCTTACGGGATTTGCCTTTGGCATAATCACGGCGACAGAAGGCGGCGCCTTTGGTGCCATGGTGATCTTCATAATAACATCACTTCAAGGACGCATGTCGGTTGACGTGTTTAAAAAGAGTTTGCTGGACACACTTGTGAGCACAACTAGCCTACTTTGGATTGCAGTTGGCGCTATTATGTTTACCCGCTTCCTTGCGATCACGGGGACGACAGAAGCTATTAGCGATTTAGCGACCATCTGGGTTGGCGGTCAGCTATCAGCTGTTATATTTGCTATGGTGATCTTTCTCATCCTTGGAATGTTTCTTGATCCGCTTGGAATATTGTTGCTGACGTTACCTATTATGCTTCCGATATTTCGGGGGCTTGAAATGAATTTGATCTGGACTGGTGTACTTGTAGTGAAATTTATTGAAATTGGACTGCTCACCCCGCCGGTAGGAATGAATGTTTACGCTATCAAAAATGTTGTTGGTGACACAATTAAACTTGGCACCATTTTTAAAGGAACAGTATGGTTTTTAGGATGCGAAGTTATTGTTGTGGCGTTGCTGATTTTCGTTCCTATTATATCTTTGTTCATTCCTAACTTATATGGGTAAGAGATTTTAAAATGACAAATCAAAAAGAACCCCGCGCTCCTTTAGACATGGATGCAGAAGAGTTTCGTCAAGCAGCCCATAAATTAGTCGATAAAATAGCCGACTTTCTTGCAGGTATAAGTGAACGCGATGTTCATAAGCCTAATGGTGCTAAAGTTGCGCGCGATATTTTAGGGGCCGGTTCACTGCCAAATTCCGAATCATCTACGGATGATGTTATTGGCGAAATTTCAGATTTACTGCTTGAGCAATCATTATTTAACGGTCATCCACGATTTTGGGGCTACGTCAACGGCTCGGCTAGCCCGATTGGTGCGCTTGGTGATTTATTGGCGTCATCGATCAATGCCAATGTTTGTACATGGACGGTTGCACCTGTTGCGTCTGAAATTGAAAGGCAAGCGGTAGGATGGATCGGTGATTTATTAAATTTTCCCAATGATCCTAACTGTAATTCTGGCGGATTATTAGTAAGCGGTGGCACCATGGCAAATATCACAGGACTTCTTGCCGCTAAGCGCGCACGCTTCGGTGCTGAAATTCGTGAACAGGGTAACAATTATAAAGGTGCGGAAAAGTCCAAATTTTATACCACGGCTGAAACACATGCTTGGTTAGAAAAGGCGCTAGATATTATGGGATTTGGCGAAAGTGCAATTACCCGGGTAGCAACCGATGATAACCTGCGTATGGATATAGATGCATTACAGAAATCAATTCAAAATGACATAGAGCAAGGATTTTTACCGCTCGCAGTTATAGCATCCGCAGGTACCGTTAGCACTGGCGCTATTGACCCACTTAATGAGATAGCTGAAATTTGCAGACAACATAAAATCTGGTTTCATATTGATGGTGCTTATGGGGCCGTGTCCGCATGCGTTCCGGCGGTATCAAATGAACTTTCAGGGATTGGCCTCGCGGACTCAGTTGCTATGGATGCTCACAAATGGCTTTATGTACCATTTGAAGCGGGTTGCGTGCTACTTCGTAACCGACAACATCTTGTGGATAGTTTTTCACATGACACTACTTATTATCCTGAAGCGGGAGATGAAGACGCTTTACCAGTAGCCTACCGCGCTCAAGGGGTTCAAACTTCACGTGGTTTTCGCGCCTTAAAAGTTTGGATGTGTTTGAAACGTGCCGGTAGAGATGGTTACGCAAAAATGATCGGCAACAATATTCGCCAAGCAGAAAAACTTTATCAGTTAGTTGGACAGCACCCTGAATTGGAAGCAGTCAGTCATGGATTGAGCATTACTACATTTCGCTATCACCCCCCAGAAATTCAAGATGAAGAAATTCTCAATAATTTGAACCGTGAAATTTTAAGCACGCTTCAAGAAGAGGCCTGGGCATATCCTTCTCATGCCACCGTAAATGGAAAATACCTAATCAGAGTTTGCATCACGAATTTTCGAACCACGGATCAGGATATAGATGATTTGCCTGATAGAATTCTTTCGATCGCTCGTAATATATCCTAATAAAATATATTATTTCTTTTTGCAAAATATATCAATAACAAGTATAACAGCCCTCATAAACATTTAATCAGGAACCAAGATGAACAACAAAATTAATTCGCAATCAAACCCACTTGTGGTCAAAAACAAAAACTTTTTAGACCGCCAGCAAAAACTAATGATTAATAATGAATGGGTCGAACCGGCTTCAGGTAAGTATATTGACGTGTATGATCCAGCATCGGGAAATGTTGTCAGTCAAATCGCTGCGGGAAATGAAGCTGATGTGGATAATGCCGTTGACGCCGCCACTGAGGCCTTTAAGAACTGGTCAAAAGCAACGCCGCTAATCAGACAATCTCTGCTTTTGCGACTTGCAGATTTAATGGAACAAAATGCTGAACGACTTTCAGAAATTGAAAGTATCGATAATGGTAAGTCTCTGATAATTGCCAGAAACGGTGATGTGGGTAGCAGCGTTAATTTCGTGCGATATATGGCCGGATGGGCCACTAAAATTATGGGTTCTACGCTCGATATTTCTGCGCCACACATGCCGGGCGCAGAATTTCATGCATATGTAAAGAAACAGCCTGTGGGTGTCGTTGGTGCTATCGTGCCATGGAACTTCCCGCTATCTATGGCGATCTGGAAAATTGCACCTGCCCTTGCAACTGGGTGTACCGTGGTTTTAAAACCTGCGGAACAAACATCTTTATCTGCACTTATTTTGGCTGAACTAATTATCGAAGCTGGCTTCCCAGCTGGCGCAGTAAATATTGTTACTGGTTTGGGCACGGAAGCTGGAAATTCTCTCGTCTCACATCCAGACGTTAATAAAGTCACATTCACAGGTTCTGTTGAAACTGGCAAAATTGTTGGTCGAACTGCCGTTGAACAAATGAAGCGCTTTACGTTAGAGCTAGGTGGAAAATCACCAATTATCATTCGTCAAGATGCCAATATTGAAGCCGCAATTTTCGGTGCATCAATGGCTATATTCTTCAACCAAGGCCAAACCTGCACAGCGGGATCACGGCTGTATATTCATAAATCAATTTTTGATGAAGTGGTGAGCGGCGTTGCTAAATTCGCTGAAAACATCAATGTTCAACCTGGTTATGATGCCGCGTGCGGTATGGGGCCACTTGTTTCCGCCGAACAACGCGACCGGGTATTTGGTTTTATAAAATCTGGCATCGAAGAAGGTGCAGAAGTAATGACCGGAGGGACACAATTAGATGGTAACGGATACTTCATTGCCCCAACAGTGCTTAAAACAAAGCAAAATATGAAGGTGGTTCAAGAAGAAATTTTTGGTCCTGTGGTATGCGCCATGCCATTTGATGATGATGATGAAGTATTGAGACTAGCCAATGATACCCGTTACGGCTTAGCAGCAAGTGTATGGACACAAGATTTAAGGTCAGCTCATGATTTAGCAGCCAATATACAGGCAGGAACAGTTTGGGTGAATTGTCATAATGTTTTTGATCCAAATTTACCATTTGGTGGAGTTAAACAATCTGGTATTGGCCGCGAACTAGGCAAGGCTTCCATTGATGGTTACTTGGAAGATAAAACCGTTCTGATGAAACTTAATTAAAGAAAAATGCGAGCAAATAAAATGACAACTAAAGCAGAACTAGACATTAATTCATATATCCATCCACAATCAAACCTGACAGCTCAGGAAAAGTTCGGACCTATGATCATTGAGGGCGGTGAAGGGGTTCACGTTTTTGATGATCAGGGAAATAAATATCTTGATAGTGTAGCGGGTCTTTGGTGTGTGACATTGGGGTATAATAACCAAGCAATAAAGGATGCTGCTGCAAAGCAAATGGATGAACTTCCTTATTTTCAAACATTTGCTAATAAATCAAATAATCCGACCATTGAACTGGCGGCAAAACTGCTTGAAGTTGCGCCAGTACCAATGTCCAAAGTTATTTTTCAAAATTCTGGTTCAGAAGCGGTCGATACGGCCATAAAGCTAGTTTGGTATTATCAAAATGCCAAAGGAAAAACAGGTAAGAAAAAAATTATTGGCCGTCATGGATCTTATCACGGCACAACGATTGCGGCTGCCAGCTTAACTGGGCTTCCGCTCATGCATGCGCAGTTCGATTTACCCATTGAAGGAATTCTTCATACGGATAATCCAAACTTTTACCGTTTTGCAAATGAGGGGGAAACAGAAATAGAATTCGCCGACCGCTGTGTT
>JABJKT010000186.1 GCA_018660225.1 Kordiimonadaceae bacterium | reverse complement strand
TGTCTTTTTTGACCCGCCGTCTCCGCATTGATTAAATCTGCTAGCCCCTCGGCAGATGTCAGATCCATTTTACCATTATCAAATGCGCGGCGGGTAAATTCACCCGCTTCTGCAGATCGTAAATTTGGTAATTTTGACAGCGCTTCCAAAAAACCAGCGACCACGGCATAGCCACCATGAATATGAAATTCGGCCACATCTTCACCGGTAAAACTATTCGGTCCGGGGAAAAAAATCACCAATCCTTGGTCAAGTTTTTCATTTGTCAGCGGGTCATAAAACCAGCTAAGAACGGCACAGCGAGGATCAGGTTTTTTTGCATTTTTGGTCAATGTCAAAATAGCAGAAAAGGTCTCGGGACCAGAAATTCTGATCACGCTCACGCCGGCCCGACCCTTACCACTTGATAATGCAAAAATTGTCATTCGAAAGTTTCACCAAAATTTTAAAAATTAGATATCCAACTTGCCCTATGCTATAACTCACCCAAGATCATAAAACCATTAAAAAAACAAGCGCGCTCAATCGCACACAGGGTCCCATGGCAAGACTTAAACAATCTCCAGGCCCCTGTAGCGCCCAAAAACTTTTGAATTATGAAAGTTGTCTTTTGTTAACTCGTTGATAATAAAGACATATTTAGTTTTTTATTAGTCGTTTTAGACAACAAATTTAAAGGTCGTTTTTTCTATTTAAAAGAGTGTAAATTCCATGTCACAACTATCGGTTCACAGCCCAATCGGCGACCTCACCATCAGTGAAGAGGATGGAAAAATCGTTTCTCTCGATTGGGGATGGTCACCCCTCAGCGCAGAAAATGAAATTTTACGGCGCGCAAAAAATTTGCTCGACCAATATTTCGACGGTGAAAACCCAACTTTTGATTTGCCGCTAAATCCACATGGAACAAAATTTCAAAAAAATGTCTGGAACATCATGCTCGATATTCCTTACGGCAAATTTTTAACATACGGTGAAATTTCTAACCGGTTAAATTCTCATGCCCGTGCCGTCGGCATGGCCTGCGGACAAAATCCAATCCCGATCATCATTCCATGCCACCGGGTACTCGGCAAAGATGGCAAGCTGACCGGATTTTCCGGCGGCGAAGGAATAGAGACAAAAAGATATCTGCTCGATCTCGAAGAAACCGATGATAATCTAAAGCTTCCTTTTTAACGTGAAGGCGAATTACTCCGCAAGAACCTCATCAGGATTAATAGGCGCGATCTTAATATTATACATTCCATAAAAAACTGAAATGAACGGGCTGATAATATTAAAGAAGCAATAGGGCGCATAAGCAAAAGTCGCAATCCCGAGCGTACTTGAGAAAAATGCACCGCACGTATTCCACGGCACAAGCACCGACGTCACCGTCCCCGTATCCTCAAGCACCCGTGACAAGTTCTTTGCCGCCAGTTTACGTCTTTTAAATTCTAACCGGTACATACGGCCCGGAAGCACAATAGCGATATATTGGTCAGCCGCTAATATATTAACCCCAATACACGTCAGGGCTGTAACCAGAATAAGTGAGCCTGTGGTTTGGGCCATTTCAATCATTCCCATAACCAGCCGCTTTAAAAGACCCAGTTTCTCCAGAATTGAACCAAAGGTAATCGCACACATAACCAGCCAGATCGTATCAAGCATACCGGCCATCCCGCCCTGGCTAAGAAGCTCATCCATACTGGCATCACCCGTATTTGCTGTATAACCGGCAAAAAGCGACTGCCAGATGCCATCTAATAAAATAATCACGTCCATTCTGTCATTTGCACCGGCAAATTTAAAAATAACATCCTGTTGAAAAGTAACAGCCATAACAACACCAACCATCGTGCCAATAACAAGCGTCGGAAATGCCGGATTCTTTTTAACAGCCAATATAAATACAATCACAAGCGGAAGCAGCAGATAAACACCAATATTAAAATTGCTTTCTATTAATAAAAGTTGATCACTAATATCAATATTATCCGTGTTGATATCACTGGTCAACCCGATAATAAGATAAAGAATAACGGCAATTGATATAGACGGAATAGTCGTCCAGGTCATATGGCTGATATGAGTAAATAAATCAGTCCCCGCCACCGCTGGCGCAAGATTAGTAGTGTCTGAAAGCGGCGACATCTTATCACCAAAATAAGCCCCTGAAATAATAGCACCAGCAGTAATTTCAGGCTCTAAACCGAGCCCCGCTGCAATTCCCATAAGACCAATACCAATCGTACTTGCAACCGTCCAGCTGCTACCAATACTGATCGCGGCAATGGCACTTAATATACAAGCCGTAAAATAGAAAATAGTCGGATTAATAATTTGAAGTCCATAGTAAATCATCGCCGGAACCGTACCGGAAAGTATCCATGAACCGATCAACATCCCCACAACCATTAAGATAAGTATAGCGCCAAAGGTGTTGGCAATTCCCTGCGATACAGCCTTTTCAATTTCACGCCAATTATAGCCATTTTTTACGCCAATAATCAGTGCCACACAGCTCGCCAAAATCAGCGCGATCTGGTTAGCGCCGCTTGATGAACCATCACCATATAAATAAACGGATAGTGATAACATACTAACCAATGCTATTACGGGGATAAGGGCGTCAATCAGGCTCGGTTCGCGCACGGTTTTATCTGACATAAATGAAAATTCCTATATTTTGTTTTTTTAATTAAAGCAGAGAAAAACCTAAAATGCGAGAAATAAAAAAAGGCCCTCAGAAATGAGAGCCTTTTTACAGTCGATTTTTTTAGTTATTCATAGAATTATAAAATTCTACATTATCTTCTGTTTCTTTGAGCTTATTGAGCAAGAACTCAATCGCATCAACCGATCCCATCGGCATTAATATACGCCTTAGTACATACATTTTCGCTAACGTACCCGGATCAAGTAGCAGCTCTTCTTTACGTGTCCCTGATTTAGTAATATCAATAGCCGGGAATATCCGTTTATCACTTACCTTACGGTCAAGAACAATTTCAGAGTTACCCGTGCCTTTAAATTCTTCAAAAATAACCTCATCCATCCGGCTACCCGTATCAATAAGGGCGGTTGCTATAATGGTCAGCGAGCCACCTTCTTCAATATTACGCGCCGCACCGAAAAAGCGTTTAGGTCGCTGAAGTGCATTAGCGTCAACACCGCCGGTAAGCACCTTACCAGAGCTTGGAATTACCGTATTATAAGCACGCGCAAGACGGGTAATACTATCAAGAAGAATGACAACGTCATATTTATTTTCGACTAGCCTTTTTGCTTTTTCAATAACCATTTCTGACACTTGTACGTGACGCGTTGCCGGCTCATCAAACGTAGAACTTACAACTTCACCATGAACAGAACGGCGCATATCCGTCACCTCTTCCGGTCGCTCATCAATAAGCAACACGATTAAAAATACATCCGGATGATTTTCTTTAATGGCGTGGGCAACATTTTGCATTAGAACCGTTTTACCAGTTCTTGGCGGTGCTACAATTACACCGCGCTGACCAAAACCAATCGGCGCTACCAAATCAATGACCCGTGTCGAATTATCTTTATTATCTGGGTCCTTGCGATCAAGGGTAAATTTCCGGTCCGGATGAAGCGGCGTCAAACTATCAAAATGAACCTTATGTTTACTCACGTCTGGATCTTTGTAATTTACCTGTGAAACCTTTAGAAGGGCAAAATACCGCTCACCGTCTTTTGGTGATCTAATTAGTCCTTCAACCGTATCCCCGGTGCGAAGCCCAAAACGCTTAATCTGGCTTGGACTGACATAAATATCATCAGGACCTGGAAGATAATTTGATTCGGGCGATCTTAGAAAGCCAAAACCGTCCTGCAGAACTTCAACAACCCCGCCTCCTGATATTTCTTCAATTCGCGCAGCAAAGGCTTTTAAAATAGCAAACATCATATCTTGTTTGCGCATGTTGCTTGCATTCTCGACGTTATTTTCTTCGGCTAAATCTAAAAGCTCTGCGGGAGCTTTCTTTTTAAGATCCAATAAATTCATAGGAGATGTCCAAGTGGTTTAAGTAGGTGTTTTGATAAGTAATTGAAAAATAGGTGATATTTAAAATAAAATTTCAAGAAATTGATTATAAAAAGGAATTATTATCGTTACAGATGAACGACAGTGGGATGATTATACTCTAGTTTATCAAATTAGCAATCAGGATTTTTAAATTAAGAAAACGGCTTTAGAAAAACCATAAAGACAATAATCATCATTAATACGGTCGGAACTTCATTCATCATGCGAAAATATTTTTCATTATGGGGATTTTCATCACGTTCAAAGGCCTTTCGCCATTTTGATAAATATCCGTGAAATCCAGATAAAATAATTACTGCAGAAAATTTAATATAAAACCAACCACCCGCATGCCAACTATCCTGACCAAAGGATAAAGCAAGACCAAAAATCCACGTCGCGCACATTGCAGGATTTATTATCATACGCAGCAGTTTTCTTTCCATTTCCTTGAACATCTCAGAAGCTTTTGAACCAACGTCAAGACGGGTATGATATACAAAAAGCCGCGGTAGATAAAACATACCAGCCATCCAGCTTATCACTGAAATAATATGAAGTGATAAAATCCAGTAATAATATTCCTGAAAAAATTCTACTAATATATCAAACACTTAATCACCTAATTTATTAAACATTCAAAACCAGACTAGCCAGTCCTTCGATAAATTTTTGCCGGCTCGAAACCGTTTCAATTCTGATATAATCATCAATCCCAGCGTCCTGCGCAAGCTTTTTATATTCGATATCAAGCTCGACCAGTGTTTCTGAATGCTCCGATACAAAAGCAACCGGGACCATGATAATATTTTTGCCGTCCTTGGCCGCCCGTTCAATTTCATCATCCGTCGACGGGCCGATCCATTCGAGTGGTCCAACCCGGCTTTGATAGCAAACCACGTGATCAAGATTTTCACCTGATAGTTCTTTCGTCAATGCCGCGCAGGTAATTTCCACCTGTTTTTGATACGGATCACCCGCCTCAATGATTTTTTTAGGAAGCCCATGAGCCGATAATAAGAGCCTATAATCTGCTTTATCTTTCAATCCAGCAATTTTTTTTCTGATCAGCTCGGCAATGGTTCCCACAAAAAAATCATGGTCCGGATAATCTTTAATAACCCTGTAAGGCGCGACTAGCGCCAATTTATCAGCCCATTTATTCCATTCAATAAGTCCTGTTCCCGTGGTGGTCACACTATATTGCGGATAAAGCGGCAGTAAAATAATTTCATCAGGCTCATAATCCTTTACATCATGAACTACTTCTTTTGCAAAAGGGTGCCAATAACGCATAAAAACAAAGCATTTATACTCATCATCAGAAAGATCCTTTAAAGTATTCTCAAGTTTTAAACGCTGTTTTTCGGTTTGTTCCAATATTGGTGATTTTCCACCAATTTCCCGATAAATATCACGTGCTATCGGCGCTCTTTTGCTTGAAATGCTTTTGGCTATTATCCAACGCAGAGGGTTAGGCACGGTAATAATTGCTGGATCATAAAATAAATTAAACAAAAACGGCTTTACCGCGTCCAGACAATCCGGACCGCCAAGATTAAACATAACAACCGCAATTTTTTTGCTCATTTTTATCTTCTATAAGACAATAAAATATCAGAAACCATTTTGACATTTTCCGGCGGGGTCTGCGGAATAATACCATGTCCCAAATTAAATATGTGTGACCCGTCTTTTAAATGGTCAAGAATGTGATGAACGGCCCGCTCGAGTGGTGCACCACCACGAACCAACATAATAGGGTCTAGGTTACCCTGTACGGTGCAAAGTGGCTGGACCGCATCCCTAACCCATGATGTAGACGTTGACGTATCAATACTAACGGCATTAACGCGGGTTTTCTTGATATAATTTTTAATTTTTGCCCCGGCGCCTTTTGGAAAACCGATAATGGGAACATCCGGATGAACGGCCCTGATATTCTGAACAATTTTTACCATTGGCTCAACACACCATTTAATAAATTCATCCGCCGGAAGACTTCCTGACCAACTATCAAAAATCTGCAGCACTTCTGCACCGTGATCAACCTGACGAATTAGATATTCAGATGTAACATCGACCAACAAATTTATCAGCTGCTCAAACGTTTCCCTATCCTGATAAGCCATTATTCTGGTTTCTGCCTGATCTTTTGATCCGCGGCCACCAACCATATAAGTGGCTACTGTCCACGGTGCGCCAGCAAAGCCAATAAGGGCAACATGATCTGGTAATTTTTTAGAAAGATTAGAGACCGTTTGATAAACAGGATTTAAATGATCATGAAAATTATCTTTACTAAGGGCTTCAAGCTTTTCTATATTATTAACCGGCGTCAGAACAGGCCCTTCACCTACTTGGAAAGCCAAATCCTGTCCAAGCGCGTGCGGAATAACAAGGATATCTGAAAATAATATCGCCGCATCCATGTTAAAACGTCTTATTGGCTGTAATGTTACTTCAGTTGCAAAATCTGAATTGTAACAAAGATCTAAAAAAGAACCTGCTTCTTTTCTAAGCGCCATATATTCAGGCAGATACCGTCCTGCCTGTCTCATGAACCAGAAAGGGACACGGTCTTTTTGATTGCCTTTTAATGTTTGGATAAATAGTTTGTCACTTGCCATTTTTTATAGCTCTTAAAAGTTATGCACCGTTATACTTACTTATATTATATTTATATATAAATATAGTAGTGGTTAGTAGGTCCTGTGAATATTGCGGATTAAAACTTATTAACAGGTTTTGCAATTGTTATTAACATGTAAAAAATACAATTAATTTAAACATATACATATATTGTGAAAAACAAAAATGATAGAATTAAAGTTAGGAAATGAAAATTATAAATCTGCTATTCATTTTTTATCCACATGTTTAAAACGTATGGATAAAAAATGAATTACGGGGATTAAAAAAAAGCAATTGCAAAAAAGAACGACTTATCCTCATTATTAAGACAATTTAAAAATGCAAAATGGAAAAAGGCATAAATGAAAAATATTCACCTTCATCTCGTATCGGATTCGACCGGCGATACCCTCGAACAAGTGGCCAAAGCGTCCCTTGTACAGTTTCCTGGTATCAGCCCGACCAAACATTACTGGCCCATGATCAGAACGGCTCGCCATATGGAACGCCTGATCGCTGAAATGGAAGAAAACCCTGGTATTGTCATGTTTACGCTCGTTAATCTTGATATTGAAAAGGTCCTTATAGACGCTTGTAAAAAGCATAAATGGCCTTATATTTCAGTATTGCACGGCATTATCCGTGAGCTTGGCAGGCATTTGAATGAAAAACCGACAGAACGGCCTGGTCTTCAGCATCAGATGGACGATGAATATTTTGAGCGCATTGATGCTATGCAATATACCTTGGCTCATGATGATGGGCAAATTGCTGAAAATTTAGCAGATGCGGATATTATTCTCGTTGGTGTATCAAGAACATCAAAAACACCGACCTGTATATATCTGGCAAACCGTGGTTATAAGGCGGCGAATATTCCCATTGTACCTGGCTGTCCAATTCCGGCAGAACTTGACCAATGTAAGGATAAATTTGTTGTCGGACTAGTCAATAGTGTCGATCGGCTGGTGCAAATTCGCCGTAACCGGTTACTGTCTTTAAAAGAAAGCAAAACCACCGATTATATTGACGAAGAGCTGGTTAAAGAAGAAGTAAAAGAAGCAAGAAGACTATTTAGCAAAATGGGCTGGCCAACCGTTGATGTAACGCGCCGCTCTATCGAAGAAACATCGGTCGCCATTATAAATTTGAAAAATAAATATCATGAAGAAAAAACATCATGAGCGAAAGTCGAATAAAAATAGCCGGGGTTGCAGGAAATCCCATTTCTCATAGTCTGTCACCCAGGCTACATGGATATTGGCTTAAGAAATACGGCATAAAAGGGGACTATGCCGCCTTTCATGTGGCAACAAACGAGCTGCCCGATTTCATTGCGCGCCTAAAGACCAATAAAATAGAAGGCATAAATTTAACCGTTCCCCACAAAGAACATGCGATGTCTTTAGTTGATGAGGTGGATGAGCAGGCTAAAAAAATAGGCGCTATAAATACGCTTTATTTTGATGGGCGCGGAAAATTAATCGGCACAAATACGGATGGATACGGATTTTTAAAACATTTAAAATCCGCAGCACCAAACTGGTCAGCGAAAAATGGCCCGGCCCTGATCATTGGCGCGGGCGGTGCTGCACGTGCAGCGATCTCCAGCCTTCTGGCGGAAAACATTCCTGAAATAATACTAAGTAATCGAACATTATCACGGGCAGAAAAGCTAGCCGGGGATATGAACGACAGCCGGATAAAAGTGGTGCCCTGGGCAAAAAGAGAAGAAGCCTTAAAAAACACTGCCTTGCTTGTAAATGTCACTACACTCGGCATGACAGGGCAGCCAGAACTTGAGCTTAATTTGGATAATCTGCCTAAAAATGCGGTTGTTTATGACATTGTCTATAATCCGCTTGATACGGAACTACTTAAACAGGCTTCTGCGAGGGGAAATGCCACCGTTGACGGCCTTGGCATGTTGCTTCATCAGGCGGCGCCTGGTTTTAAGGCCTGGTTTGGTGTTGAGCCTGAGGTCGACGAAGCCTTGCGCAATCATTTAATTGAGGCGCTGAAATGAAAACTCCCAAAATGAGAACAATAGGCCTGACAGGTTCTATCGGCATGGGAAAAACGGAAACGGCAAAAATGTTTGCCGCCCGCGGCATTCCGGTTTTTGATAGTGACGCTGCGGCTCATACATTGCTTGGCCCAAGCGGGGCCGCTGTGGAAATGGTAGAAAAAACCTTCCCCGGCGTCAAAATTGACCAACAGATCGACCGGAAACTTCTAGGGCAAAGAGTGTTTAATGATAGTGAAGCTCTGTCGCGACTTGAAAATATTTTGCACCCGATGATCCAAACCTTAAGGGATGATTTTTCCAGAAACACAGAGTGCGATCTAGTGTTATTTGATATCCCGCTTCTTTTTGAAAAAGGATATGAAGCGGATCTCGACTATAGCATTGTTGTAAGCGCCCCATATGAAATACAGAAAGAACGGGTGTTAGAGCGACCCGCCATGACCGAAGACCGTTTTAAGGAAATTCTCAAAAAGCAAATGCTGGACGAAGAAAAAAGAGGCCGCGCTGATTTTATTATAGAGACCGGCGAAGGATTGCAATATGCTGAAAAACAGGTAGACGACATTTTAAAGAAACTCAGGAAAAATTAATATGCGTGAAGTGGTCTTTGATACGGAAACAACTGGATTTGATCCTTTTAATGGCGACCGTGTTGTTGAAATAGGCTGTGTTGTGGTTGAGGATTATATCCCGACCGGAGAAAGCTTCCACCGTTATGTAAATCCAGAGCGGAATATGCCTCAATCTGCCGAAAACATCCATGGCCTGAGCGCAGAATTTCTTAAAGATCATCCTGTTTTTAGTGAAGTAGTGAGTGAGTTTCGTGATTTTTGTGGTGATATGAATTTAGTCGCTCATAACGCAGAATTTGATATGAAGTTTATAAACTGGGAAATGGAAAATCTTGGGTTTTCCCCTTACCCCGGCACGCGTGCCGTTGACACCCTCGCAATAGCAAGGCGCAAATTTCCCGGTGCCAATAATACTCTTGATGCGCTTTGTAAAAGGTTTTCTGTTGATAACTCAAACCGTGTAAAACATGGTGCTTTGCTTGATGCAGAACTCCTCGCGGAGGTATATCTCGAGCTGATGGGGGGAAGACAAACCGGACTTGGACTTGATGCGCAGCAGGATAAGGCCAAAATAATAAAAACCATAACGAGCGCTGAAAAAACATTCAGGGAACCCCGCCCCCATAGCCCGAGCGAAGAAGAGCTTGGAAGACATGAGGAATTTATAAAAAAAATCGAAAAGTCACTTTGGTAGCGCTAGATGAAAAAAGGCCCCCAAAACTGGGAGCCTAATTTAAATTGAAGTAATTTTTTAACTTAATTTACCACAACATCATCTTCTGAAGCAGCGCCTTCTTGGGCGGACTGTTGAAGTTGAGAATGATAAAGGCTAGCAAAGTCAATTGGCTCAAGCATTAATGGTGGGAAACCGCCGTCACGTGTAACATCAGAAAGAATTCTGCGCGCAAACGGGAATGTTTGACGAGGGGCTTCAACCATCAAAAATGGCTGTAATTGATCTTCCGGAAGATTTTTAATGCCAAATAGTCCAGAATAAAGTAGTTCGGCAACAAAGGCCGTATCTTCATTGGATTTTGCAGTGGCGGTTATTTTAAGATCAACCTCATAAATGTCTTCACCCGCTTGTTGGGCATTTAAATTAACATTAATGCTCATGGTTGGCTTTTCTGTTGCTAGCTTTTGAATTGTTTGGGCTGGCGTTGGGTTTTCAAATGAAAGGTCCTTGATATATTGACCGAGGATTGTGATTTGAATTTCATTCTCTTCATTTGAAACTTCGTTTTGATCTGTATTGTCTGACATCTCGTCTATTCCTAAAATTATATACGCAAATTTTATATGTCTGCTATCATGCTTTTATCATATACACAAGCAATTGTAGCGCAAAAGTAGCGTTAAATATCCTTTTTATCTTGATCAATGGCGCCCGGCTCATTTTTTTCTTGGCCCTCATCGCTTTCTTCAAATTCACCGTCAATGATAATGCCGCTGGAAAATGTGGATTTCGGCTTATTTGTAAAATTGTGTCGGCCCGAATCTACAATCATTTTTCCGAGTACGGCACGAATAGGGGCAATGGCCAGCAGTATAGCGATGCTATCTGTTATAAAGCCTGGTAATAAAAAGAAAAAGCCGGCAACGGCCAGAAAAAAACCGTGGATAAGCCCAGATACCGGACTTTCGCCGCGATCAACGGTATTTTTAAGGTTGCTAAGAACTTGTAGCCCTTCCTGACGAATGATATAAATTCCCAAAAAGGCCGTTAAAATGGTCAGCATTAATGCTGAAAAACCACCTATTTCATCTCCTACCTTCATAAAGACTAGGAATTCCAGATAAGGTACCGTTATAATGACAGCTAAAAATATTAAGGGCATTAAATGTCCAACTTGTTGAAATATAGTTTCATAATATATACATCATGTTTAATCTAATATAGTATTAATTATTAATTCGCCAAGTGAAGAGCAGTAATAAAGCGTAAGCAGGAAAATAAATGAATAACGATTCTGACAATCTTTTTTTAATTATCATGGCCTTTGTTGCCGGGTTTATCATTTTGCAACTTCGCAGAACCCTTGGCCGTAAAGATGGTTATGATGGCAAAGATGAAAAGTCACAAGACAATCCATATAATGGTCAAAAACCTGAAACAAAAGCGGCCGACGACAATGTTGTTCCACTTCGCGGGGGACAATCGCCACAAAATGAAGAACCGGAATATGTTGACGAAGGAAAAGATATTGGCGTTGCTAAATCATCTCCTTTTTATGCGGCACTTGATAAAATAAGAAGCTTTGATCATAGTTTTACCTTACCAATTTTTATTGATGGTGCCGAATATGCTTACGGCATGATCTTAACGGCCTTCTGGTCCGGCGACACCAAAACCTTAAGAACATTTTTAAGTCGCGATGTCTTTGGTCAGTTTGAAACGGCCATTAAAGATATGAAAGATCAAGGCCAGGAATTTCAAAATATCTTAAATGATATTGAAAAAATTGATCTGGAAGACGCCAGTATTGACGGCACCATGGCCGAATTGACGCTACGTTTTAAAAGTCATATGACCATCGCCATAAAAGATGATGATGGAAAGATTATCGACGGCGACCCAGAAAAAATAGTGCCGGTCATTGATATCTGGACCTTTTGTCGCGACGTAAAAAGGGGCGACCCCAACTGGACGCTGGTATCAACGAGGAACGCATAATTTCAGGTGCCGGATTAGGAATTAAGTCATTATGAAAAGAATATCAGCATTAGCTTTTCTGTTTCTGTTGTTTGTTTCTGCTTTATATGTGCTTTTTATTCCGTCCGTAAAAACGGTAGAGCCGCTCTATACGCGACTAAATTTTTCAGATCTTGAAGGCTGGCAGAGCGACAATCATGATCAGGCCCTTGAAGCCTTTCAAATTTCCTGCAAAAGATTAATGTCTTATCCGGACGACCGAAACTTTGGTGATTTTGGTATAGCCATTGACTGGAAACCCGTCTGCATTGCCGCACAGGACATTGACCCTATTGCAGCGAAAAAGTTTTTTGAAACGAATTTTGTCCCCTTGTCATTTGCGCGCAGTGAGTCCGGATTATTCACCGGCTATTATGCACCGCTTTATAAAGGCTCCCGCGAGGAAAGTGAGCATTATAATGTGCCACTTTATACGGTGCCAGATGATTTACAGGCTCTAAGTCTGGGCGATTTTGATCTATCTCTTAAGGGCCGCTCTATCGTTGGCGAGGTTATAGACAACAAATTTGTTCCTTATAAAGACCGCAAACTAATAGATCAGGGGGCGCTTGTTGGCCAGTCGCTTGAGCTGGTATGGCTTGAAAAAAAGGCGGAAAGTTTTTTTATGCAAATTCAGGGTTCAGGATTTATTGAACTTGATAATGGCGAAATAATGCACCTTGGCTATGCCCAGAAAAACGGCCGGCCCTATAGGGCTATTGGCCAGTTTTTGATCGAAAGCGGCGATGTGGCGCGCGAAGATATGTCACTGCAGGCAATTTATAGCTGGATGGAAGATAACCCGGAAAAATCCGATGAATTGATGTGGAAAAACCCTTCTTATGTATTTTTTCAGCAGCGAAATAGCGACAAACCTGTCGGCAGTCTGGGCATAGGGCTGACGCCGGGCCGCTCGCTTGCCGTTGACCGGGAACATATTCCGCTCGGCATGCCGCTTTGGCTTGAAACCCACACCGAAACAACAAACCCCTTAAGCGGTGAAATATTAAAACAGCCACATCTCAGTAGGCTGGTTGTCGCTCAGGATACCGGCGGTGCAATTAAAGGAAAAATTCGCGGCGATGTCTATTGGGGTATTGGTGCAGAAGCGGAAATAAAAGCGGGCCCCATGAAAGACCGCGGCGGCTATTATTTGCTTATTCCCGCCCCGCTTTTCGCGAAGCTTGCCCCTTTGACCGAAAGCGCATCTTAATGGCAAAGCGAACCCTGACCAGGGACGAACAGATACTTTGGCGGTTATATACCAATGATGTTGACCAAACATCGGACGTCGTAGAGTTTGCTGAGCTACAAAGCCAAACCGCAAGGTTTGATATAAAAATTCCTCAAAAAAAGCCATTTAAACAAAGCCCGAAGCCAACGGTTTCAAATTATGAAAGTCTTAAAAATAAAGATAATAATTGGTCCAAAAAATTAAAACGCGGCAAAGCAAAGGCCGAAGGAAAAATTGATCTACACGGCATGACCTGTGTGCAGGCTCATGAAGAGCTTTTCCAATATCTTGAACGGTCACAGAAAAAAGCCAGGAGAGTTATTCTCGTAGTGACAGGAAAAGGCGGTCCTAAGTCAAATCAAAAGGATGGCTATGCTGATTTACGTTACCGGGACTTTGAAAATTCGCGCGGCGTACTGCGGCGCGAAGTACCGCTTTGGCTTTCGGGCGGGGCAATGCGCCATATGATCGTATCTTTTGAAGATGCATCGCCAAGCGACGGCGGCACCGGCGCCCTTTATGTAATTTTAAAGAGAATATAATGACCCCTTTTGGTGAGAAAGTACGAGAACTTAGAAAAAAGCGTGGCATAAGCCAGAAACAAATGGCCAAAAAACTTGCCATCAGTCCTGCATATCTTTCCGCTCTTGAACATGGTCACCGTGGCCGACCGTCATGGCCGCTCATTCAACAAATTATCAGCTTCTTCAATATTATCTGGGACGAAGCGGAGGAGCTTGAAAATTTAGCCCGCCTCTCTCATCCGAAAATGGTGGTGGATACGTCCGGCTTAAGTGCGGGCGCAACAGAACTTATCAATCTTCTGAACCGGGATATAAAAAATCTCGACGATGGACAAATTAATGAAATGCTTGAAATTGTGAAAAAGAAAAATTAGCTCTCTTTCTTTGTAGGCGGGTGAATTTGGACTAGCGTAAGCTGGTTCTTTTTCCTTTTTAAAATCTCAAGTTTAAAACCGTTTATCATAAAACGTTGACCCGGAAGCGGAATAACTTCAGCCTGATCGATAATATATCCGGCAATGGTAATCGCTTCATCATCGCTTAAATTCCAGTTAAACTGCCGGTTAAGGTCACGCAGCGGCGTTGTTCCGCCCGCAATAACAGAACCGTTTTTTTGAAGCTTGATGTCACTATTTTGCGTGTCATGCTCATCGGTTATTTCCCCGACAATTTCCTCTAATATATCTTCAAGTGTAATGACGCCCATCAAAGCACCATATTCATCAACCACCAGCGCAAAATGAGCTTTTCTGGCCAGAAACATTTTCAGCTGCTCGCGAAGGCTGGTTGTTTCGGGCACAAACCACGGTGATACGGCAATATCGCGCAAAGTGCGGTGATTAAGGTTATCGTTGCTTTTTCTGGTAATGCGAAGAACGTCTTTAGCGTGAACCACGCCGATTATATTATCCTGTTTTTCTTCCCACATGGAAAGTCTGGTATAGGGGCTGGCAACAATCTGCTGGAAAATATCGTTAATGTTATCATCCACATTGATGGTTTCAACATTTTTGCGGTGGACCATTACATCTTCAAGGCTAATTTCATCAAGATCAAGTATGCCGGCCAGCATGTCCTTATGTTCTTTAACGATACCGCCCTCATGTTCTTGAAGGTCAATCGCGCCGCGAATTTCATCTTGCGGGCTTAGTACTTTTTGATTGTCTTCGGTTCTTATGCCAAGCAACCGTAGTGTTTGGCGGGCGATAATTTGTATCAGACGCACTATTGGCGAAAATAGAATAACAAAAATATTAATTAAAGGAGCAACCCGAAGAGCGACCCGCTCAGGATTTGAAATGGCGTAAGTTTTTGGCATCACTTCTGCAAAGATAAGCACTATTAAAGTCATGGCGATGGTCGCGTATACGACACCAATTTCACCAAAAAACCCAATGAAAAAATATGTCGCCAGCGCCGAAGCTAAAATATTAACCAAATTATTGCCTAGGAGTATTGCGCCGATCAGGCTTTCAGGATCGGCAATAAGCTTCTCTACCAGCTCTGCTTTTTTATCACCTTCTTTGGAAAGCCTGTGCATGTTTGATGCCGATGTAGCCGTTAGCGATGTTTCCGAGCCGGAAAAAAAGCCAGAAAAGACAATAAGCAGAATAATAACGATTAATACGGTAATAAGTTCAGCTTCCATGAGCTTCTATTTTATCCTCTAACGGCTTCTTCTAGTACGGAGCGTACATCGTCCATATTAACATCATTTGAAAGACACGCTTTTGCGATGCCCCTACAAACGACAAAGGTGAGCTTGCCACTGGACATTTTTTTATCCCCCCGCATATGATGCAGCAAATGATCAACATCAAAATTAAACGGATTGATATTTTTGGCAGAAATATTTTCAAAGTGACGCTCTACCCTTAGAACATCTTCGGGCGGACATAACCCGGATTTTTCAGAAAGCTTAAACGCGAGAATAATACCCATGGCCACCGCTTCACCGTGATAAAGTTTGTCATTATAACCAACTTCCGCTTCAAGGGCATGACCGAAGGTGTGACCTAAATTTAGCAATGCTCTTGCGCCCGACTCGTGTTCATCGTCGGCGACAACGGCGGCTTTTGCCTGACAGCTTCTCAATATGGCCTCGGTTCTGGCCGATCTTTTTTCTTCAGTAGTTCCAGAAAGCAGCAATTTTCCATTTTGTTCAAGCCAGCTAAAGAAAGGTTCATCATTGATCAGGCCATATTTCACAACTTCGCCGTAACCAGAGACGATATGGCGCATTTCAAGCGTTTCAAGCGTCGTCACATCAATCAGTACCAAGTTGGGCTGATGGAATGCGCCGATCAGATTTTTACCATGATCAGTGTTAATGCCGGTTTTGCCACCAACGGAACTATCGACCTGTGCTAGCAGGGTCGTTGGAATTTGTATAAAATTTATACCGCGCAGATAAATACTAGCGCCAAAGCCAACTAAATCGCCTATTACGCCGCCGCCCATAGCAATGATTGTGTCACTACGTTCCAGCCGGAGTTCCAAAAGACGATTAAGAAGATTTTGCAAATGCTCAAATGATTTTGTTTGCTCCCCCGTGCCAAGAATAATTGATTCGAACGCAATATTTGCTCCAGCAAGGCTCGTTTCGAGACGGGAAAGCTGGTGCGCAGCAACATTTACATCTGTGATAATGACCGTTTTGGGCCTATTTAACAGCGGACCAATATAATCAGCGGCGCTCTCCAGAATATTCTCGCCTATCAGAATGTCATAGGACCGAGCGCCTAGCTCAACTGTTATCTTATGTGTCATTTTCTTCTGCCGTAGGGGGTTTTGACTGTTTAAGGGCGATCTTTTTTCGAGCCATTCGTTTTTGATATTTCTTTTTCTCTATGGCGAGATATTTATTAAGTTTCCAAATAATATCGCTAACCACTTTATCATGGGGCCCCTGCCCACTTTCAACGGTTATATGAGCTTTTTTATATATGGGATAACGCTCTTCTACCAGTTTTTGTAGTATTTTTCTTGGGTTTCCGGTTTTAAGAAGCGGGCGGGTATTTCTTTTTGATGTTCTTTCGACCAGCAAATCAACATCAACCTTAAGCCAGATAACGATGGTTTTTTTGCTAAGCCGCCCGCGGGTTTTCGGGTCCATAAAGGCTCCGCCGCCGGTTCCAAGCACTATCTTTTTATCTTGTGTTATCAGCCGGTTAATGACGCGCCGTTCGCCTGTTCTAAAATCTTCCTCGCCGTATTTTTCAAATATTTCACTGACCGTATGACCAGCAGCGGCTTCAATTTCAGTATCGCTATCCAAAAATTTGACATTAAGCTGGCGCGCCAGTCGGATACCAATGGTCGATTTTCCGCACCCCATAAGCCCAACTAGCGCAATACTCTTTCTAAGAGGGTATCTTAATCTGGGCGCAGCACTCTTTTTTCTTTTTCTTTTTAAATTATTCATTATATCTACTATTTACATGTCTTTAGTCGGTTTAGCCACGAAATAAACATATTTTTGCTAGACTCTCCCCTTGTAGCTTATAGCGAGCTTTACCTTGTGCTTAGACACGGCTAGTATGGTGGTTAATTTTTTTAATTTCTTTTTATAATATTACTGAGGCAAATATACCAATGGCAAAATTATGGCTTTCCCTAATTATTTTAATTCTGATCTCTATTGTTGGAGCCGGTATTTATCTTATGACGGCCGATATTCCGGCACCATCAGAGCGGGTGGAAAAAACCCTTCCCGACGATGCGTTCCCTAATTAGTCCCGCGGTAATCGGAATTATTATGAAAAACACCGCACATTCAACTTGCCCCGGGACACGTCCTAGCCGATATTTTTTATCGTCGATAGGCGCAATTTTCTTTGTTGCGCTAACCACAAACTATAGCCCAGCCCAACAACAAGAAGAAATTCCGCCCGCCACCCAGGCGCAAACAGAGCCAAAAGCTATCCTTTTCCCATCGGGCATTCCCGGCCCGTATTTTCCGACCGACGATGAAATTGGCCGCCTTGCGCAGGAGCGGTTAAGCCTAACGCCGACGCAAACCGAAAATAATGCCGAAAACCCGACCGTGCTGGATGATGTGGTAGATTTAGCGGAAATGATCGAAGACGATAATTCCGTTTACGGCACGCTAAGTGAAAATGACGGCGGGTTATCAAAAAATATCTGGCAGCCGTCCAGCCTTGATACTATAGAAAAATTGCTGGTGGCTCTTAATCTTCCTTCCAAATCGCCGATTATGGACCAAATATCACAGAAACTGCTTCTTTCCATCGCATCGGCTCCAACTGGCGAAGCTCTTGAGATCACCCCTCTTGAAACGACGGAAGGCGAAATAGCCGAGAGGCCGGAAGTTGATCAGGTGCTGCTGCGAACGTTTATAAATCTGCGTATTAATGAACTGATAGAGCGGGGCAACCTTACGGATCTGGTATTTTTTATTCAAAACCTGCCTGAGGCCACACTAGAAGAAAGTCAGCAAAACACAGAAATATTAATGCTTGGCGGTGATTTGGTTGGAGCCTGTCAAATGGCCCGCTCAGCAAGATCAACTTCTATGGGCCGGGATAATAGTCGGACGTCCTTTAGCGCCGCACCCGAAGAAGAACAGGAAACATCCTTAGAGGATATTTTCTGGCTGAAAATGATAGCCTTTTGTAGAGTGCTTGAAGAAAATAATGCCGGTGCCGAGATCGCTCTCGATCTGCTTAATGAGCAGGGAAACATAGATTTTCTTTTTTATGACCTTGTCAGCAAGCTGATGGAGCAGCCAGAGACAAGAAGCAGAATTATATCAAGCGGTCTGAATAGACTTGATCCGTTAAATTACACAATTCTGTCACTGCTCGATCAGCCAATAGAGGCAAACCTCATTGAAAACAGTCCTGCCCTTATTGTAAGCGCGCTGGTCATTAATCCTAATATGACGCCGGAGAACAGATTTCAGGCAGCGGTAAAAAGTTACCTTTCCGGCGGCGTTTCGGCAGAAGTTCTTAGAAATATCTATGACCTTCAGGAATTTACCGTAATGGAATATAATAATGCGGTGCGTATGGCGGAATTTGACGACCGACCGATAGCTGATGTGTTGCTCTATCAAGCCGCCAAGCAATCAAGCGATTTTGAGAAAGCTGAAATTCTTGATGTTATCTGGAAGCGAGCGTTAGAAAATAATGATCTGCCCCGTAAAGCGGAGCTGAATATTGAAACACTTTTGAACATAAATCCCAGCTCACGCCTGATGAACCACACTCATCAGATAACAAGGGGCATTCTTTTGGGCGGCGAAATTGAAAGAGCCATCCAGTGGTATGATTTCGCCCGCCGCAATGCGTCGGGTGGTAACGGCGAAGCGACCAGGGCGCTGATAAATATATGGCCTTTGGCAATCATTGCCAGCGACCGGGACGAAATTCCTTGGTCAAATGACATATTGGAACTTTGGTGGAATGGCCAAATGGTTCTTTCGCCGGAAAACCGCGACAGTAAAGCCGCGCTTTTTTATGCCTTGGCTGAGGCCTTTGGACATGAAGTAGCAGAGGATAAATGGGCGGAGCTGATAACGGAAAACAAAGCAGGTGATGCCAAGGCTATTTCTCTTGGTGTTTGGCGTGAGCTTATTAAATCTGTTGGTGAAAACAAACCTGCCCAATCTATTCTTCTAAGCCTTAACGCCATGGGACAAGAAGGTCCCGGCAGCCTTGACGCATCAGGCATTAGCACAGTTGTTCGTGTCCTAAGAAGTTTCGGCCTCGAAGCAGAAGCGAGAAAGGTCGCAATAGAGGCGCTGGTTGCCAATGGCTTCTGATCAAAATCTTATCGAGTTATATCTTGAAATGATTTTGACCGAGCGGGCGGCCTCTTTAAACACCATTCAGTCATATACCCGCGATCTTGAACAATTTATTGCCTCCGTACCGCAGGTAACAGATGATATTTTGCTTAATGCGGGCCGCGATGATCTTCGCAAATACCTTTCTCTGATTGAAAAAGCAGGATTTGCGCCGAGCACAGCCGCGAGAAAGCTTTCTTGTCTAAGACAATTTTTCAAATTTCTTTACGCCGAAGGGATCCGCAGCGATAATCCCGCCTTGGATCTGGAAAGTCCGCATATTGGTAGGTCGCTCCCCAAATTGCTTAGCGAGGATGAGGTTTCAACATTACTTGATCAAGCAGAGCAAAGAGCAAAAAAATCTGGCCATGTTAATGATCTGCGCTTTCGGGCTCTTCTTGAACTTCTTTATGCAACAGGCCTTCGGGTTTCAGAACTTGTCAGCCTGCCGCGAAATACCTTTCGTAGCGGCGAGCCTTATATTTATGTGCGCGGCAAAGGGGACAAAGAAAGACTGGTACCGTTAAGTAAGCGCGCCCTTGCCAGTGTTAATGATTATATTGACGTCATGACGTCTGCTAAAGATGTCAAAGGTCGACAAAAATATCCCGCATCCGGGCAAAAATGGCTCTTTTCTTCGCGGGGCAAACGGGGTCATCTGACCCGGCACCGCTTCGCACAACTTTTAAAGGCGGCGGCCGTAAATGCAGGCATTGCTCCTTCCGGAATATCGCCCCATGTGCTGCGACATGCCTTTGCCACCCACCTGCTCTCTAATGGGGCTGATTTACGCGCCGTACAGAAAATGCTCGGTCATGCGGATATCAGCACGACGCAAATTTATACCCATGTGCTTGAAGAACGGCTTAAGTCACTGGTTCTTCATAAACACCCACTTGTAAAATAAGCTCTTTTTTTAGTCGCCTTTTAACGCGTCAGGGGGTATAAGTGCTTTTTTGCGAACAATAATAGTGAAGTATATTATATGCAAACCTATTTGGATTTTGAGAAATCTATTGCCGAACTTGAAAGTCGCATACGCGATATAAAAAGTTTGGAAAGTGGCGATGAAATTAACATCGCAGAAGAAGTAAGTCGTCTTGAAGTAAAGCTCGATAATTTATTACGCTCCACATATGCAAAATTGTCATCATGGGAGAAAACTAAAGTCGCGCGCCATCCTGACCGGCCACATCTTTCTGATTATATTGAAAATCTTATTACAGACTTTATGCCGCTGTCCGGTGATCGTGGCTTTGCCGATGATCATGCCATTATTGGCGGCATCGGCCGTTTTAATGGACAGTCAGTAATGATTGTCGGCCATGAAAAAGGAAATGATACCGAAAGCCGTATCAAGCATAATTTCGGCATGGCCCGCCCAGAAGGGTTCCGCAAAGCGATTAGGCTTTTTCATCTGGCTGACCAGTTTAATATTCCCATAATTACGTTTGTTGATACCGCGGGTGCTTATCCGGGTGTTGGCGCCGAAGAACGCGGTCAGGCCGAAGCGATCGCCCGTTCCACCGAAGCCTGTTTAGAGGTAAAAGTGCCGTTAATCAGCATAATCGTTGGCGAAGGCGGTTCCGGCGGCGCGGTTGCACTAGCGGCAGGTAATAAAGTTCTGATGATGGAGCATGCGGTTTATAGTGTTATCTCACCGGAAGGATGTGCATCGATTTTGTGGCGCACAAATGATAAGGCTGAAGATGCGGCTAATGCTCTTAAAATTACCGCTCAGGATCTGCTGAAATTACAAGTGGTTGATGAAGTGATCCCCGAACCTATCGGCGGCGCTCACCGTGACCACGAAAAAACCATGAAAGCCGTCAGCAAAGCCATTGATAATGCATTAATGGAATTTTCAGCCATCAGCGCCGATAAGATCAAACAGCTTCGAAGCGAAAAATTCCTAAATATGGGTAATATAAGCCTTTAAGGTAACGTTGCTTATAAAGCCCCGAATTAAATAGCACCGTGGCAATGCTTGTATTTTTTGCCGCTGCCGCACGGGCATTGATCATTGCGGCCAACTTTTGGCATCACCAGACCGTGACAATGTTTATACTTTTTACCACTTCCGCACGGGCAATCAGCATTACGCGGAGTATTTTTCCAGCCGTTAGGATTTCCTTGAGCTCCCGGGTTTCCTTGAGCCATAGGTCCGCTACCGCCGGGATGGCTTTCGCTCATCCGTCCCCGGTCGGGTTCTGATAGCTCGGGAAGCGGCTCTTCGCGTCTGATCTCCACATGTGCCAGCAGAAGCGCCACATTGTCGCGCGTGTTTGAGAGCATGTTTTCAAACATTGAAAAGGCTTCCATTTTATATTCATCAAGCGGATTACGCTGGCCGTAGGCCCTAAGCTGAATAACCTGACGTAAATGATCAAGCTGTGCTAAATGTTCTTTCCAGTGACTATCGATGGACTGGAGTAAAACGGTCCGCTCTAATTGACGCATAATCTCAGGGCCGATATCGGCACTTCTTTTGGCCATGAAATTATCGGCCGCTTCCACGACCCGGTCTTCGAACGTTTCGCTATCAATACCTTCTTCTTCTGCCCACTGATTAAGGCCGAAATCTTGTGTGAAAAGTCTTTTCGTTTCAGTAGAAAGTCCGTCGGTGTCCCAATCTTCCGGATAGCTTTTTGGCGGAATATAACGAGATATTAAATCTTCAACCAAATGTTCACGCATATCGGTAATAATCTCGTCAAGATTTTCTTCCGTCATCACATCAAGGCGCTGTTCGTAAATCGCTTTACGTTGGTCATTCATCACATTATCAAATTTGAGCAGGTTCTTACGGATATCATAGTTTCTGGTTTCAACTTTTTCCTGTGATTTCTCAACCGCTCTGTTCAGCCATGGATGAGTAAGCGATTCGCCTTCTTCAAAACCAAGCTTCTGCATCCAGCTGTCCATGCGCTCCCCGCCAAAAATGCGCATCAGGTCATCTTCCATGCTTAAGAAAAACTTGGAATAACCAGGGTCACCCTGGCGTCCGGAACGCCCACGCAGCTGATTATCAATGCGCCTGCTTTCATGGCGCTCTGTGCCGAGCACGAAAAGTCCACCACGCTCAATAACCTGTCTTTTTTCTTCGGCTACTTCCTCTGTGATTTTCTCAACTTTCGCAGCGTATTTTTTATCATCCGCTTCGCCCGCTTCACGCTCAATTCGCATTTCAAGATTACCGCCAAGCTGAATATCAGTACCACGGCCCGCCATGTTGGTGGCAATGGTCACTGCACCGTAACGTCCGGCCTGACTAACGATAAAGGCTTCTTCTTCATGGAATTTGGCATTAAGCACGTTATGCTTCACTTTGCGCTTTTTAAGCTTGTCGGAAAGATATTCTGATTTCTCAATGCTAACAGTACCGACCAAAATAGGTTGTTTGGTTTCATAGCATTCTTCAATCCGGTCGACGATGGCATCGTATTTTTCCACCGAAGTACGGTAAATCTCATCATGATCATCTTCTCTGGCGACATCTACATTGGTTGGAATTTCAATAACACCCAAACCATAAATATCGGCAAACTCTGATGCTTCTGTTGCCGCCGTTCCGGTCATGCCGGATAATTTTTCATAAAGACGGAAGTAATTCTGGAAGGTCACAGACGCTAGCGTTTGATTTTCCGTTTTAATATCAACACCTTCTTTAGCTTCAATCGCTTGGTGAAGACCTTCGGAAAGTCGTCTTCCGTCCATCATGCGACCGGTAAATTCATCAATAAGCATGATCTCGCCGTCTTTGACGATATATTCTTTTTCGGGATAGAATAATTTATGGGCCTTTAGGGCCTGATTAACATGATGGACAACGGCGACATTGCCATAATCATACAGATTTTCACTTTCAATAAGCCCGGCGTCTTTTAAGACCTGCTCCAAATGCTCCATACCGTCTTCGGTCAGCGTAATATTGCGGCTTTTTTCATCAACTTCATAATCTTCATCATTAAGCAGGGGAATAATTTTATCGACCGATACATAAAGATCCGATTTATCTTCTGTAGGGCCGGAAATAATAAGCGGCGTACGGGCCTCATCAATTAAAATACTGTCCACTTCGTCCACAATGGCAAAAGGCTGACCGCGCTGGGCCATGGCATCCGGGTGAAACTTCATATTATCTCTTAGATAATCAAAGCCCAGCTCATTATTGGTGGCATATGTCACATCACAGGCATAAGCGGCTTTTCTGTTTTGATCAGGAATATTGGGAATGATACAGCCAACAGACATGCCAAGAAAACGATATATCTGCCCCATCCACTCAGAATCGCGGGAGGCAAGATAATCATTGACGGTTACAACATGAACGCCTTTCGCAGGAAGCGCATTTAAATATCCGGCCAGTGTGGAAACAAGCGTTTTACCTTCACCGGTTTTCATTTCAGAAATTTGACCCTCGTGAAGAACAATTCCGCCAATAAGCTGAACGTCATAATGACGCTGGCCAAGGGTACGGACCGCGGCCTCACGGACAACGGCAAAAGCTTCTACCAATATACTGTCTAGCGTTTCGCCATTTTCCAAACGGGTTCTAAACTCGGCCGTTTTGTCTTTTAAGGCATCGTCCGAAAGAGCGGATATTTCCGGCTCAAGCGCGTTGATGGCCGTGATGCGAGGCTCCAGGCTTTTTAAGTAACGTTCATTTGCTGTACCAAATATTTTTTTGGCAAGTTTGCCCATTCCCAGCATTGTTTTTTTCCTACGAGGGCGCTGGTTTTACCGCACCCTTTTTTTATTGAATATAAAGCCTGTTATAATTTTAAGCTAAAATTCAAAAATTTACACATATATATGAGTAGCACAAATAAGAGTGTACGGCCCTTAAGTCAATGTTTGATGGCCATATTACTCAAATTTTTAAGAGAAAATATAGACAATCCTTCTTTTTGCGGCCTATAAGATGGCATATACGGCAACCAAAGAAGATTAAAACGATAAAATCATGACCAATGTATCGCCTCTGGCACCAACAAAGTTTCCAAAACTAAACGCTCTTGAGGGCGTAAAGCTTGCCTCGGCAGCGACGGCAATGAAATATAAAGATCGCGACGATTTACTCTTGGTCACTTTTGATGAAGGCGCGGTGGCTGCCGGTGTTTTTACCACGTCAAAATGCTTCTCTGCTCCTGTTGGATGGTGCCGTGATATACTTCTGACACATAAACTGGCCCGGGCGGTATTGGTAAACGCGGGAAATGCCAATGCCTTTACCGGCAAATCCGGCGATGACGCCATGACGTCAACTATAAAGGCCGTTTCAGATAGCCTATCATGCGATATGGATCAGGTTTATGTGGCCTCCACTGGGGTGATCGGCGAAGTGCTTGAAGCAGAACTTATTAATACCCATGTAACAGCCGCCGCAAAAAATCTAAACAGCGATAAGTGGGAAAGTGCTGCAAAAGCGATCCTGACTACCGATACATTTGCTAAAGGGGCGACCAGATCAGCCAAAATTGGTGATCAGGAAGTTACCATAAACGGCTTTGCCAAAGGATCCGGCATGATTGCACCTGATATGGCAACCATGCTCGGCTTCATTTTTACCGACGCATCCCTTTCACAAAATGTACTGCAGGCACTATTAAAGCAAACCTGCGACAAATCCTTTAACTCAATCACCGTTGATAGTGATACCTCCACCTCAGATACCGTTCTCGCCTTTGCAACGGGTAAAGGCGCGCCAGTTGATGATCCGACAGATCCTGTGTTAGACGACTTTAAGGAAAAGTTGGCTGATCTGATGCTTGATCTTGCCCATCAAGTGGTGAGGGACGGCGAAGGGGCTAGCAAATTTATCACTATTTCTGTCACAGGTGCTGAAAATAACGGTGCCGCCAAGCGCATTGCCATGTGCGTCGCCAATTCACCATTGGTAAAGACAGCCATCGCTGGCGAAGATGCCAATTGGGGCCGCATTGTCATGGCGGTGGGTAAGGCCGGTGAAAAAGCGGACCGGGACGCCTTAAAAATTGAAATTGGTGGACAAAAAGTGACCGAGCACGGCATGGGCGTGGCGGGTTATGATGAAACAATTTGCACCGAACATCTTAAGGGTGCGGAAATTGACATCAAAATTGATGTGGGCATTGCCGACGGTAGCGCTACCGTCTGGACCTGCGACCTTACCCATGATTATATCACCATAAATGCTGACTACCGGAGCTGATGAATGAGCGAATTTTGTCCTGAACCACCCGGCGGTAGGCCGACCGGGCCCGTTAATATGATTACCGTGTCGGCGGTGGTGATGATTGATATTGATGGCCGCGTTCTAATTGCCCAGCGCCCGGAAGGTAAAAGCATGGCCGGACTTTGGGAATTTCCTGGCGGTAAAGTAGAGCCGGGCGAAACGCCTGAACGCGCGCTGATCCGTGAACTAAAAGAAGAGCTCGACATCGATACAACAGAATCCTGTCTTGCCGCCTTTACCTTTGCGTCGCATAGCTATGATGATTTTCATCTTCTTATGCCGGTATATGTTTGCCGCAAATGGGACGGCATCATCCAGCCACAGGAAGGCCAGAATTTAAAATGGGTTAAAATCGCCGATCTAAAAAATTACCCCATGCCCCTAGCAGATATACCCCTCATCGCCATGATCCGCGATTTTTTATGAGCTTGGCGGCTCAAACCCAAGAGCATCTTTAAGAGCCATTTTAGCGCTGCCCGGTTTTAGCGGTTGTTGCTGGCTTTCGTGGGGCGCCCATCCCTGCAGATAGATGATATCAAAAGTGGCGGGAATTCGCCCGTCGGCATTAGCAAAGGCGTCTTGATAATATTCTGCCACCTTCATCATAAGGCCGCGTGACGATAGGCCTTTAAAGCCTTTGATAAGCGCATTGTTTTCGCCCATACCCTTAAGGTCCTTCATCAGTGAGAAGGCATCACTATAGGTTACGGTGATCTGTTCCGTGCTGGCCACAGGAAGCGAAAACCCTGCCCTTTGCAAAAGCGAGCCAGCATCGCGGATATCCATAAAGGGTGAAATATGCGGGCTACTTCCCCCTCTGTGGTCAATATCGGCTTTTAGCATTGAAGAGCGCAGTTCGTTTAGGCTCCCACCACCAAACATAGCGCCAAGAAACAAACCATCAGGCTTCAGGCTTCTAAAAATTTGCAGCAATGCTCCCGGCAGATCATTAACCCAATGTAGGTTTAGACAACTTAACGCTAGATCAAGGCTTTGATGTTTTACGGGTAAAAACTCTTCATCGCCCTGAATGGAACAGGTCTTACTCTGCCTCACCATATTAAAGGAAATATCCTGATTAAAGATAAAGCTATCTTGCAAATGGGTTCTGAGGGCCTCTCCGCGAACGTTCATATTAAGGACGGTTTTAAAATCTCTTTTTATGTCCTGAAGATTATCAATAAGCTGCTGGCTGATTTCGTGATTTAAAAAAGCATGTTTTTCAAAATTTTCAGCACAATTTTCACGCCTAAGCTGAAGCAGCGTCCGATTAAAAATATCAGTTTCTTTTAATGATGCTTTAAATGTTGGCTTTTTCTGTGTCATAGTGACTATATGGCATTTTTGAGAGAGAACGAAAAGCGGCAATTTATAAAGCGGGGAATTAATAACACAATTCTCGCAATAAAAAATCTCAGCCATAAGGCCCTTGATATTGCCCTGCCACCAAAATGTCTCAAATGTGCGGCCCGCGTCGATCAGGCTCATAATATATGTCCGGACTGCTGGAAAGAGCTTCATTTTATATCGGATCCCAAATGCAGCTGCTGCGGTTATCCGTTCGGTTTTGAAATGGGTATCGATTATAATGCAATTGGTGAAAACCGTTGCGGCGCTTGTCAAAACAGGGACCGTTCATTTGATAAGGCGGTATCGGCACTGCGTTATGATGATGATAGTCGTGCCATGATCATTGGTTTTAAGCATCAGGATAAACTTGAATATGCTCGCTATTTTGCCAAGCTGTTAAAACAGGCGGGCAGCGATATTTTTAAGCAAACAGATCTGATCATTCCTGTGCCACTTCATAAAAGGCGACTTTTAAAAAGGCGCTATAACCAATCGGCGCTTTTATCAGCAATTCTCGCCCGTGATTTATATATTGATCATGCACCGGAACTGTTGATACGCACTAAAAACACGCCCCTCAGCAGGGCAATATAAACAAGCGGTCTAAAAATGTTAAAGGGGCCTTTAAAGTTGGTCCAGACCAAAATATTGAACTTAAAAATAAAAACATTCTTCTGATCGATGATGTTTATACCACGGGCGCAACGGCGGAAAATTGCGCCAAGGCGTTAAAAAAAGCAGGGGCCGGGAAAGTTAATGTCCTGACAATATTTCGCGTGGTTTCACCGCAAAATATAAAATAATCGATTTGAATATTGCAATCGACTTTTAAAAAACTATATATCAGACATCGTTTAATATTAATTGGACCCAGAATATGACTGAAGTAGTAATTTATACGAGGCCGGGATGCGGCTATTGTTCGCTGGCAAAAAACCTGCTCGCTAGCAAAACGGATGATTTCAAAGAATATAATATTTGGGCAAAAGACGAATATAAAGCGGAAATGCTTAAACGCAGTGGAGGCGCAAGCACTGTGCCGCAGGTCTTTATTGACGGCGATCATATTGGCGGTAGTGACGAACTTTATGCCCTTGACCGTGCCGGACATCTTGATGCCTTGTTAGGCAGATAGCTTATATGGTAGTTTAAGTCATGAATAACCAGAATGATATTTTCAAAGTTGGCCTGATTCAAATGACATCAAGTGATGTTATTGAGGATAATATTAAAAGTGCCGAGGCGTTAATTCGTGAGGCCGCGGCGCGCGGTGCCAATTTTGTGCTAACCCCCGAAATGACCACCCTGTTTGATGCGGATAGCAAAAGCGTGACGGATATGATCTGCTCTGAGGCGGACGATACGTCATGGCGTCATTTTGCAGCACTGGCGGGCGAGCTGAACATTTGGCTTCTTCTTGGCTCAATCGCCATTAAAGAAGGCGACAAAGCAGCCAATCGCAGTTTCCTTTTTTCACCTGAGGGCGAAAAAGTTGTCTCCTATGATAAAATTCACATGTTTGATGTGGATCTCCCCGGCGAGAAACCCTACCGGGAATCAAACGCGTATCAAGCGGGTGATAAGGCGGTAATCGCCGATTTGCCGTGGGGCAAAGTTGGCTTATCTATATGTTATGATTTACGTTTCCCCTATCTTTACCGCATGTTGTCGCAGGCCGGCGCTATTATGCTAACCGTACCTGCGGCCTTTACATATGTGACCGGTAAGGCCCACTGGCATACTCTACTTAAGGCGCGGGCTATTGAAAATGGTGCCTATGTTTTTGCCCCCGCTCAGGGCGGCGATCATGCTAATGGCCGAAAAACTTATGGTCATTCACTTATCATTGATCCATGGGGCAATGTGCTTGGTGACGGCGGTGAAAAACCGGGCGTTACTTTAGCGGAAATAGATACAAAAAAGGTGCTTGAAGCAAGAAATCGCATTGCGTCTTTGACCCACGACAAAAATGTTGCTATATAAACAGATAGCCAATTAGTTGTCCCGTTGAGGGAAAGTTGGCCAAAAGGCGTTTGAGCTTAAGCAGAGTTAGAAAATATTATGATATTATTTGATATTAAATGTAATGACGGCCACGTTTTTGAAGCATGGTTTCAAAATAATGAAGCCTTTGAAAATCTGGCGCAGAGCGATCTTGTTGAATGCCCGCTCTGTGGCTGTACAAAGGTTTCTAAATCTTTGATGTCACCAAACATTTCTGCTAAAAATAATCCAGACAACTTTGTCGCCGACCATAAGCCGGGCGAACATGAAAACCATACGGTTATGGTCAGTGCTCATTCAACATCGACCAATGATGTCAGCTCCGAAGACGTTAAGCGTGCCATCGAACATATGCATAACACGATGTCTAAATTCCGCCGTCAGGTTGAAAAGTCGTGCGAATATGTTGGCGATGATTTTGCCGAAGAAGCGCGCAAAATTCATTATGGCGAAGGTGAGAAGCGCGGCATTTATGGCGAAACAACCGTCCGTGAAACCGAAGAACTTATCAAAGAAGGCATTGATCTTCTGCCGGTGCCGGGCACTGATAAACTAGACAGTTAATTTATTATGATCAATCAAGCGATCCATAACGCCCCCGTTTTAGGCGTTATTCTTGCTGGTGGCCGCTCAAGCCGGATGGGGGGACGCGATAAGTTTTTGCTCACCCTCGGCGGCAAAACCATTCTTGATCATATCACTGAACGGCTCAGCCCACAGGTAGACAAACTTATATTAAACGCGAACCGTCAAATTGATACAGCATTAGAAGTTGTCCCGGATCTGGAACAGTCAGCCGGGCCAATGGCCGGACTTTATACCGCGCTGAATTATGCTAAGGAAAACGACTTTTCGCACATTGTTACTGTGCCGTGCGATACCCCGTTTATTCCGGATGATTTTGTTTTGAGGTTGCTTGAGCATAGTGAAAATCCCATCGTGGCGGCAAAATCCGCAGGGCGCATTCATCCGGTTCTCGCCCTCTGGCATATATCCTTGCTTGATGAATTAAAGCAGGCTCTGCAATATAATCAACGTAAAATGATGGATTTTATTGCGGGGTATCCTGTTTCAGAAGTCTGCTGGGACACAGCCGCAGATCCTTTTTTTAACATCAATACTGCAGATGATTTGGCCGCGGCTGAAAAGTTAGTTAAGTAAGACGACTTTCAGGATCAACCACCACATTAAGCCCACCGCGCCGCGCAAAGGCGACCACGGTCACGCCGGCTTCCTCGGCAAGTTTTATCGCCATATCGGTTGTCGCTGAAACCGCGGCAATAAGGGAAATGCCGGCAATGGCGCATTTTTGCACCATTTCAAAACTACAGCGGCTGGTAATAAGCACATATCCGCTCGCCGCATCAATTTTCTCACGCATCAAATGACCGATAAGTTTATCAAGCGCATTATGACGCCCGACATCTTCACGAACCGCAATTATTTCGCCGTCCCCATCAACAAAGGCCGCCGCATGCATCGCGCCGGTTTCCTTGTTGAGCAGCTGATGGGATTTTATGTCCTGCATTGATTTATGGACCGTTTCCGGTTTGATTTTTAAGTCTGAGACAACTTTTTCAAGCGGCTTAATGGCCTGCTCCAGCTTATCAACACCGCACAGCCCGCAGCCAGTGCGCCCGGTAAGGGTTCTGTTATATTTTTCCAACTTGTGAAATGCGCGGGCATTTATTTCAATCGCCGCTACTTTGCCCTTGGGCGCATCTTTGATTTGCGCGTAAATAATATCGCCTGTTTTTTCAATGATCCCTTCGGTAAGGCTAAAGCCATAAGAAAAATCTATAAGATCAGACGGTGATGCCATCATGACGGCAAATGTTACGCAATTATATTCAAGCACCACCGGCACTTCACTAGTAATGGCACGCTCTTCGCGCACGTCGCTGTCTGACGTCCAGATACGCATTGATTTATGTGAAAGTGGTTTATCCATGATTTGATTTTACGGCCCGGGCCACGTAATTAACAGAAAAATCATGATCGTCCAGCGCCCAGCTTGATTTAAGCGGATTATAAACCATGCCCTTAATGACATTGACGCTAAAGCCACTATCCTGCGCCAGCGAACAGACTTCTGATGGCTTAAGAAATTTCTGCCAGTTATGGGTGCCAATAGGAAGCCAGCGTAAAATATACTCAGCCCCCGCAATCGCCATCGCCCATGATTTTACGGTCCGGTTTAACGTTGATAATGTCATCATGCCATCATCCTTCAGAAGAAGATAACAGGCGTCTAAAAAGGAAGAAATATCAGCCACATGCTCAATGACTTCCATATTTAAAATAACATCAAACTTTTCGCCCTGCTCGGCAAGCACTTCCGCTGAAATATGTCTATAGTCAATCGGAAGGCCCATTTTTTCAGCATGGACGCGGGCCGTTTTTATGTTTTTTTCTGCCGCATCTGCCCCGACTATGGTTGCACCAAGGCGCGCCACTGGCTCGCACAGAAGCCCCCCGCCACAACCGATATCGAGAATTCTTAGGCCTTCAAGCGGCTTTTCGCTATTCTCATCACGGCCAAAATGCTCACAAATCTGGCTCTTAACAAAGCCGATTCGCGTTGGATTAAGCTGATGAAGCGGCTTAAACGGCCCATTTGGGTCCCACCATGTTTCCGCCATTGATGAAAAATGCTCAATTTCATCGGGGTTAACGGATTTAGCCGATGCCGTGCTTTTATTGCCTTCCATAACTTTCTTAACTCATTAAATTTCTAATATTCGCATAATATATACAAGTCCACCCTTGCTTCAAGCACCTATAAGGATATATGTAAAGCGTTAAGTAGGTTAATTATAATATTCAATCGGGTTATGAAAAGAATTAATGTCTCGCATCGTAATGAAATTTGGCGGAACGTCTGTTGCTGATTTAAGTAAAATCAGAAATGTAGCGAAGCGCGTAAAGCAGGAAGCAGATGCTGGTAATCAGGTTTCTGTATTTGTGTCTGCTATGGCCGGCACCACCGATCAGCTTGTTGGCTGGGTTGAGGAAATCTCCCCGCTTCATGATGCACGTGAATATGATACTGTTGTCTCGGCCGGTGAACAGATAACGGCAGGCCTGCTTGCTTTAACGCTACAGGATTTAGGCGTGCCGGCCCGCTCATGGCTTGGCTGGCAAATTCCGGTGAGGACCAATCAGGTTCATAGTGCCGCAAGAATTGAAGAAATTGGCACCGAAGAAGTGGTGAAGAGAATGGAAGACGGCGTCGTCTGCATTATGGCCGGCTTTCAGGGAATATCTGAAGATAACAGAATAACCACTCTCGGGCGCGGGGGAACGGATACGTCCGCAGTGGCGCTTGCTGCGGCACTTGGCGCAGACCGCTGTGATATATATACTGACGTTGAAGGGGTTTACACGGCCGATCCGCGCATTGTGCCTGGGGCCCGTAAGCTCGAAAAAGTGACTTATGAAGAAATGCTTGAAATGGCATCGCTTGGCGCCAAGGTTTTGCAAACCCGTTCCGTAGCCATGGCCATGAACCACAAAGTTCGTGTGCAAGTATTATCAAGTTTTACAAACAAACCTGGAACAATGGTTGTTGATGAGGATGAAATTGTGGAAAAACAAGTTGTAAGCGGCATTGCCTACGCCAAAAACGAGGCAAAGGTAACACTGGTCGGTGTTAAAAATACACCTGGCATAGCAAGCGATATTTTCTTGTTGCTGGCAGACGGCAATATCAATGTTGATATGATCATTCAAAATGAAACTGAAGACGGCAGAAAAACCGATCTTACATTTACCGTGGTCGCAAACGATATTGATAAAGCAAAGGATATTCTTGCAGGGGCGCAAAACATTGATTTTGATACCGTGCTAACGGATATTAATGTGGTGAAAATTTCTGTGATCGGTGTTGGCATGCGCTCTCACGCCGGTGTTGCGGCAACCATGTTTAAAACACTTGCTGATAAAGGCATTAATATTCAGGTCATTTCAACATCGGAAATTAAAATCAGCGTACTTATAGAAGCCGAATATACGGAACTAGCCGTTCGCGCGCTTCACACTGCTTACGGCTTGGACGCCGCATAATCATAATAATAACAATCTAATTGGGCGATCACATGAACGAACAAGGTCTTAAAAACTTAAATGAACTATGGAAATCAGGGACAGATTTCCTCGGCACAAAATATGCCATCATGGGCGGCGCTATGAGCTGGCTCTCAGAAAGCAATTTGGTAAGCGCTATATCAAATGCTGGCGGATTTGGTGTTATTGCCTGCGGTAGCATGACACCGGATCTTTTATCAAAGGTCATTGTCGAGACCCAGGCAAAGACGAAAAAACCATTTGGCGTCAATTTGATCACCATGCATCCGGATATTGACGCTCTTATCGATAAGACGCTTGAACATAACGTTAAATTTGTAGTTCTGGCGGGCGGCATCCCGACGGGAGATTCTATAAAACGCATTAAAGAGGGCGGCGCTAAGGTAATATGTTTCTCACCAGCGCTCATTCTTGCCAAGAAACTAATCAGAAGCGGCGCCGATGCCCTTGTGGTTGAAGGATCTGAAGCCGGCGGCCATATTGGCCCCGTTTCCACATCGGTCCTTGCGCAGGAAATTTTGCCGCATATCACGGATGTGCCTGTATTTGTTGCGGGCGGTATTGGCCGCGGTGAAGTAATGGCATCCTATATGAAAATGGGCGCTTCCGGCGCTCAGCTTGGCACCATGTTTGTCTGCGCCGAAGAAAGCATAGCCCATGAAAATTTTAAAAAGATGTTTATGCGCGGTAATGCACGTGACGCCGTGACGTCAGTACAAATTGATAAACGCTTTCCGGTCATTCCGGTGCGCGCTCTTAAAAATGCAGCATCAATAGAATTTATGGATGTTCAGCGTGAAGTGATTAATAAATATCAGTCTGGCGAGCTGGAAATGCTCGCTGCCCAGCTTGAAATTGAGCATTATTGGGCCGGCGCTTTAAAGCGTGCCGTTATTGATGGTGATGTGGAAAATGGCTCGGTAATGGCGGGGCAAAGTGTTGGAATGGTTAAAAAAATACAACCTATATCAGAAATTATGGATAACCTTGTTGAGCAAGCAGCAGAACAATTGGCATAGAGAATAGCCGCATAAGGAGGGCCATTTGACCCCCAGTAACAATGCGCCTCGACTATTGATGAGGCAGCTACATGAAATTATGGCAAGTGCAGACGAAGCGGAAGTTCGTCTCAATAATGTCGTACATCTTGTTGCAAGCAATATGGTTGCTGAAGTGTGTTCTGCTTATTTCATCAGGGGCGGGGAAACGTTAGAGCTTTTTGCTACCGAAGGCCTAAAATCCGAAGCCGTACATATTACTAGGCTCAGGGTCGGTGAAGGATTGGTTGGGCTTGTCGCGTCCACAGGCTCTTCGCTTAATTTAAGCAATGCTCAGGATCATCCAAAATTTGCGTATCGCCCTGAAACAGGCGAAGATATCTTTAAATCAATGATGGCCGTTCCTATTTTACGCACCGGAAAAGTCGTTGGTGTCTTGGCCGTACAAAATAAAGCCAGCCGTCACTATTCAGAAGAGGAAGAAGAAGCCCTGCAAACCGTAGCGATGGTGCTTGCAGAGCTTGTTGTAAGCGGTGATCTTATAACGGCGCAGGAAAATAATGGCGGTAATTTGGACCGTGGTTCAATTTCCCACTTTGAAGGCACCGTATTTGCCGAAGGACTTGCCGAAGGGGTCGCCGTGATGCACGAGCCCCGGGTTGAAATTCTGCAACATTTATCAGAAGATTATAACCAGCAGAAAAAGAGCCTTGATGCCGGCTTTGATAGCCTGCTCTCTCAAATTGATGAGATTATGTCCGCTGAAGACATTATTCACCACGGTGAGCACCGTGAAATTCTTGATGTGTATAAACTCTTTGCCAGCGATAAAGGGTGGCGGGTAAAAATTGAAAGTGCCATTGAAAGCGGCCTAACGGCGGAAGCGGCCGTTGAAAAAATACAAGTTGAAAACCGTTCGAAAATGATGAAGACGCAAGACCCCTACTTAAGGGAGCGCCTCAGTGATCTTGATGACCTAGCCAACCGGCTCATTCGTCATCTAATGGGTAAGGCCGGAACGGCGGCTACCAAAACACTGCCTAAAAATGCGGTTGTGATCGCGCAAAATATGGGACCAGCAGAACTGCTCGACTATGACCGTGATAAATTAAAAGCGGTAATTCTACAAGAAGGATCGTCAACATCCCATGTGGCTATTGTGGCGCGCGCCCTTGGCATACCAATGCTGGGTCAGCTCGATGAAGGCCTGCTCGATATTGAAGAGGGCGTTCAGATTATTGTCCACGGTCTTGATGGCGAGGTTTATATCTCGCCTCCACCTGAAATTCTGGAAAGTTACCGCGACACCATTGCGGCTCGTGCCAAACTTCTTGCCCGCTATGATGATATGCGTGATAAGCCCGTGGTCACTAAAGACGGGGTAGAAATAGAGCTCGTCGTCAATGGCGGCCTGACGATGGATATTGAAGGAATGCACAGAACCGGTGCCAAAGGCGTTGGCCTGTTCCGTACAGAATTTCAGTTTATGATCAGTAAAACACTGCCGCGCATTCATCAGCAGGCGGAATTTTATAAATCGATCCTTGATGCCGCCAAGGGTAAGTCGGTGACATTTCGCACCCTCGATATTGGCGGCGATAAGGAAGTGTCCTTTTTAAAGCGCGACAAAGAGGAAAACCCGGCTCTAGGCTGGCGTGCCATCAGAATAGCCCTAGACCGTCCTGCATTACTCAGGTACCAGCTTCGGGCCCTTATTACCGCAGCGGCCGGAACCACCCTTAATGTGATGTTCCCGATGATTACCAATGTAGGTGAGTTTAAGCTTGCCAAATCTATATTAGAAAAAGAGCTTGCCCGTCACCGTAAAAATGGCCGACCAATGCCGGATGATGTAAAAGTAGGGACTATGCTTGAAGTGCCCAGCTTGGTCTGGCAGCTTGATGATTTGCTTTCACATGTTGATTTTGTTTCTGTTGGAAGTAATGACTTGATGCAGTTCTTTTATGCCAGTGACCGTGAAAACCCGCGAATAAGCAATCGCTATGATATCTTGTCACCGCCTTCATTAAGCATGCTCCGGTTCATTGTTGAAAAATGTGATAAAAATAATGTGCCACTAACACTTTGCGGTGAGGTCGGCGGGAAGGCTGTCGGCGCCCTTGCTTTGCTCGCCATTGGCTACCGCCGTTTGTCCATAGCGCCTGCAGCCGTCGGGCCGGTTAAAATGATGATCAGAAGCCTTGATTTGAAACGGGCAGAACAATTTATTGACCAATTGCTGAGTCGTTCTGATCACAGCATCAGGGACGAACTCAAGCGCTTCGCCCAAGAGAACAACGTTAAAATATAACGATTCAAGCTAATTTTCCCTATTATTACGGATAGTTGCAGTTTTTTGTTGACTCACAGCATTAATATAATGTTGACTTTGGCTCCCTAGGGGAAAAATACAATTTTGTCTGTCTAATTAAGGGGTTATAAAAAACTAAGCTCGTTTACGAAATAATAATCATATTGTGTGACAATACTGACTTAGCAAAATGAATGATTAATTTTAAAACGAAACAAGGCAGACAACATCTACAAAATGAAAATATATAATAAAATCGTAGATGTGATATAGAGCTGGGAATAAAAAAGTGAACTCGATTTGTACAGACATAAAATCTGACAAGGCACAAAAGAGTGTCGGTAAGATTTTGAAGCAGGCGCGACAAAAACATGTCATTAGGGATTTGAATGTTATTGCTCGTGAACTTTGCATTAAGCCTTATTTACTAGAAGCACTGGAGCAGGATGATTTTGGATCCTTCCCGTCTTCTTGCTATGCCATAGGATTTATAAAAAATTATTCAAACTTTCTTGGTCTTGATACCAAAGATGTTGTCGCGAGATATGAAGCCGAATATGCAGGTTTGAAAGAATGTGTTGTTCTCGACTTTCCAGGAGTAGAGAAAAGCAGAGGGCTCGCTATTAAGAGCGTGGCTGGCATAGCGTCTTTATGCGCTGTCATCTTTGTTGGCGTATGGAGTAGTTATAATAACCTAGACGCTGAAGAAGCAATTGATACCGCGGCGCCGGCAATTCTCAGCACCCCCGTATCCGCTGAAACAGAAGCGCCAATCGTAGAAGCCAAACAACCGGCAGTTCTTATTACAGATGATGTGCACCTCAAAGCAAATCAGGATGTTTGGATACGCCTTTCTGATAGTGACGGCACGGTCCGCATGGAAAAGGTATTGGCCAGAGGCGAAGATTTGATCGCGCCTAAAGATCAAGGCATAAGCCTTATGACAAATAATGCTGCGGCACTGTCTGTCTATGTTGATGGCTCGGCTGTAACGGCGCTTGGCGGCAAGGGCGAAATCATTGAAAATATTTCTTTAGAGCAGGAAAAGCTGCTCGAATTTTCAATGCTTGACTAGGACCTAGGCCCGTTAATTTAATATAATTCAATAAACCATTTTCAAAAACACTCTCTCCTTGTTATTAAGGGGATAATTAAGCACGTTTAAACATAATTTATTCACAATAATAAAAAAGAGTGAAAAAATGAGCCTTCGCCCCTACCGCGATATCATCCGTCGCAAATGCCGCCAGATCATGGTTGGCGATATACCTGTTGGTGGCGATGCGCCGATCAGTGTCCAGTCTATGACCAATACATTGACCACGGACGTGGCAGGAACGGTTGCGCAAATTCACGCCCTTGAAAATGCTGGCGCCGATATCGTCAGGGTATCTTGCCCCGATGAAGGCTCGACAAAAGCGCTCAAGGAAATAATTGATAATGTTTCCGTGCCGATCATAGCTGATATTCACTTTCATTATATGCGCGCCGTTGAAGCCGCCGAAGCGGGGGCAGCCTGCTTGCGGATTAATCCCGGAAATATCGGAAATGCGCAGCGGGTAAGAGAAGTGGTCAGCGCCGCAAAGGACCATGGCTGCTCTATGCGCATCGGCGTTAATGCCGGGTCGCTGGAAAAACACCTGCTTGAAAAATACGGTGAACCCTGCCCCGACGCCATGGTCGAAAGCGCCTTGGAACACGCACGTATATTAGAAGACAATGATTTTCATGAATTTAAAATAAGCGTAAAAGCATCCGATGTGTTTCTAGCTGTTGCCGCTTATCAGGGCCTCGCGGACGCTTGTGACTACCCGCTTCATGTGGGCATAACCGAAGCAGGCGGCCTTCGCGCCGGTACGGTAAAATCATCGATCGGTATGGGCATGCTTCTTTGGTCTGGGATCGGCGATAGCATTCGGGTTTCTCTTTCTGCTGACCCTGTCGAAGAAATTAAAGTCGGCTTTGATATGCTTAAAAGCCTTGATCTTCGCCACCGCGGCGTGCGTATCGTTTCCTGTCCGTCCTGTGCCAGACAAGCTTACCCGGTGATTAAAACCGTTGAAGCGCTGGAAAAGCGACTTGATCATATATCAACACCCCTTTCACTAAGTATCATTGGCTGCGTGGTAAATGGTCCGGGCGAAGCAAGGGAAACCGATATCGGCCTAACCGGAGGAGGAAACGGCAATCATATGATATATTTAAAGGGTGTTACTGATCATAAGATTGACGACGACGGTATAATTGATCATATTGTTGAACTTGTTGAGGCAAAAGCTGCCGAACTTGAAGAAAATAATACAAATAAAAAAACCTCATAGCGAAGTTTGGGAGAAGGAAAGTGGCACGGCTCCAACCGGTACGTGGAACACACGATATTTTAGGCGATAAGTCATTAAGGTTTCGCACCATATTTGAAATTTTCAAATCTGTAGCGGAGCGTTATAGCCATCAGGAAATTGATACGCCGATTTTTGAATTTACCGAAACCTTCAAAAGAACACTCGGCGAAACCTCCGACGTTGTGAATAAGGAAATGTACACCTTTGAAGACCGTGGCGGCGAACAGGTAACATTGCGACCCGAATACACGGCCGGTATAGCGCGCGCCTTTATGTCAAACGGCTTACAGCAATCAATGCCGTGCAAATTTTACAGCTTCGGCCCTATTTTTCGCTATGAACGCCCGCAAAAAGGTCGCATGCGCCAGTTTCACCAGATGGACGTTGAAATTATTGGTGTACCGGAAGCACAGGCTGATATTGAAGTATTGGCCATCGCCTCTGATCTCCTTGATGCGCTGGGAATAGGCCAGCATATTACCTTAGAACTTAACAGCCTTGGTGATCCGCAGAGCCGCGCTGGCTACCGCGATGCTCTGGTGAAATATTTTGGCGGTTATAAAAACAAGCTCAGCGAAGACAGTCTGAAGCGCCTTGAAAAAAATCCTATGCGAATTTTGGATAGTAAAGACGAAGGCGACCGGCTTTTAATTGCAGACGCGCCGCGCATTGCTGAATATTATAATCAGGACACTAAAGATTTCTTCGCGAAGGTAATCGACGGTATCGAAGCCATCGGCATTGAGTATCAAATCAATGACCGTCTGGTGCGTGGCCTTGATTATTACTGCCACACAGCCTTTGAATTTACCACTGATCAGCTTGGTGCACAGGGAACAGTGCTTGCTGGCGGTCGTTATGACGGTCTGATGGAAATGATGGGCGGGCCAAAAACCGCTGGTGTTGGTTGGGCCGCCGGAATGGAACGTCTGGCCGAACTTGTTTCTGAAGATTTAATATCAAAACCTAAACGTCCGGTTATTGTCGCTCCTGTTGGTGCAGATGCGCAGGTACCCGCTATGAAAATCGCCCATGATCTTCGGGCGGCGGGCCTAACCGTTGACATGGCCTATAAAGGTAATGTTGGCAAGCGCATGAAACGGGCTAACAAACAGAATGCCCTTTTTGCCGTGCTTATCGGTGAAGATGAAATGGGTCGCGGGGTGGCGATGGTAAAAAATCTTGATCAGGGCAGCCAGCAGGAAATATCACTCAGCGAACTCAGCACTTATATATTGGGAAGCCTTTAATGATTCCAAGCGAAAGATTAGACCAGTTTATTGTTCGCCACGAAGAACTAGAACACCTCATGTCCGGCGGCGAAGCTTTATCATCCGATGAGTTCGTTAAAATTTCCCGTGAATATAGCGATCTGACGCCCGTAGTGAAAAAGGCAAAAAAATATCTTGATGCCGTTTCTGAAATTCAGGATCTCGCTGAAATGATAGCATCACCGGACACAGACGCCGAAATGCGCGAACTGGCCGAAACGGAAATGCAGGAACTGCGTGAAAAAATCCCTGAAATGGAACATCAGGTGCAGCTGATGCTGCTTCCTAAAGATGTTGATGACGATAAAAATGCCATGCTTGAAATCCGCGCCGGAACCGGCGGCGATGAAGCGGCTCTTTTTGCAGGCGATTTATTTCGCATGTATCAAAAATATGCCGCACTTCAAGGATGGCGCTTTGAAACGGTTAGTAGTTCTTCATCTGATGCCGGCGGCTTTAAAGAAGCGGTTGTTTCTGTTAGCGGTCCCGGCGTATTTGCCAAGCTTAAATATGAAGCTGGCGGCCACCGTGTCCAGCGTGTCCCTGATACGGAAACCCAGGGACGTATTCATACGTCTGCCGCCACCGTTGCCGTGATGCCCGAAGTGGAAGAAATTGATATTAAGCTTGAAGATAAAGATCTTCGCATTGATATATTTCGCGCCAGCGGCCCCGGCGGCCAGTCGGTCAACACCACCGATAGTGCGGTGCGCATCGTTCATATTCCGACCGGCATAACCGTTCAGCAACAGGACGAAAAATCCCAACATAAAAATAAAGCCAAGGCCATGAAGGTTCTTATGTCGCGTGTTTATGCCGCTGAAAAAGAAGCGCGCGACGCCGAACGTTCCGCTGACCGTAAAGACCAGATCGGCTCCGGTGACCGCTCTGCCCGTATCAGAACCTATAATTTCCCCCAAGGGCGCATGACGGATCACCGCATTAATCTTACCCTTTATAAACTTGATCAGATTCTCGCCGGCGAAGGACTTGAAGAGGTTATTACTTCGCTCATTACAGAAAACCAGGCCGCCCAGCTCGCCGCCATGGAAGGTTAAGTGAAAACGCTTCTCGCTCTGCGAAAAGAAATCGAAACCGCTCTTAAGAATGCGTCTATAGAAGAGGCAGAGATCGATACCCGGTTGCTCATTTCTCATGCGTTAAACCTAACGGCCATAGATTACGCCATTGATGGGGACCGCTTGGTTAAGGACAGCGATTATAATAAAATCATCACACTTCGTGATCAGCGCTGCTCGCGAATACCCATGTCGCAAATTTTCGGCGAAGAGGAATTCTGGTCGTTAAATTTTAAAGTAACCAGCGATACCCTCACTCCCCGCCCGGACAGCGAAACCCTTATCGAGGCCGCCTTAAAGGAAATCCCAGAACGCAATAAAGAGTTGCGTATCTTAGATATGGGCACCGGAACCGGATGCTTGCTTCTTACCCTGCTTAGTGAACTGCCAAAGGCCACGGGCCTAGGCACCGACATCTCGGATAAAGCTTTAAAGGTTGCGATAGAAAACGCGCAGAGCTTAAACCTAGCCTCGAGAGCTGAATTTCGCATAAGTAACTGGTGGGATAATCTACGCGAGGCGGAAAAGTTTGATGTTATTATCTCCAACCCTCCCTATATCGGCCTTAAGGAAAAACCGGGCCTCTCCCCCGAAGTAAAGGATCATGAACCTGCGGAGGCACTCTTTTCCGGGCCGGACGGACTGGACGATTATCAAAAAATTTCACAGCAATTGAACGATCATTTAAAGCAGGGCGGCATATTCATTGTTGAAATTGGTTATACACAAGCCGCAAATGTTAAGGAAATATTCACATCTGCAGGGTTTAATAACATCTCGCTACATAAAGACTTGGCGGCCAGAAACAGGTGCCTGATAATCAAGTAGTGAAAATTTTGGTGATAAAAAAGAAAAAGTCCCTTGGCATTTAAGATTTTGCAGGGTAAAGTCAGCTTACGCAAAAAGATTGCGTGGGTACTGGATGAAAAATTCAGTAATAAACTCCAAAATTCATAAAATATAACCGTGCTTCGCGCAGATATGATCTTATGGTCTTCTGCTGACTGATAGCCCCACTAATGTATAAGATATTTAATGAGCTCAAATCAAAATTCCCGGCAAAATAACCGTCCGGGCCGACATAGCAATAAACAAAATAACCGCAACAGGAATCAGGGCGGTCGTAATACCGGCCGTAAAGGTCCTTCACGTAAGCAGCCCCAGCAGCCGCTCACCGCGACGCGTCAGGTGGACAGTCATGGTCCAGCCGGCAAGCTGCGCGGTAATGTGAAGCAGCTTTATGATCAATATAAGTCCCTTGCCGTTGACTGCCGAACCAAGGACCGCACGCTGTCCGAAGCCTACGGCCAGTATGCCCATCACTTTTATACCCTTTATGCCGAATTTGCTGCCGCAGAAGCCGCGCAAGCCGCGGAGCGCGAAAATGAACAAGAACGCAAAAGGCAGGAAAACGCTGAAAACCAGTCAAATATTGTTGCAATAGTTGAAGAGGGCAGCGCGACCGCTGAAGAAAAAGATGAAGGTGAAGATAAGCAAGAACAAGCGGAAGAAAAACCTAAAAAATCACCAAGGGCCAAAAAGAAGCCTGCTGAGCAGTCCCCTGAATTACCGTTAGAGGCTGCGGCGGAAACACCAAAGCCTAAAAGAACAAGAAAACCCAGAAAAGTTAAAGAAGACGTCGCCGAATAACATTTCTTTATATTCTTCGTTGAATTATAATTCAGCCGCACCCCTTGTGTGGCGAAAATGCCACACTATATGTTGTTTATAATTAAATGATTTTAGTATTTTTTGCGGAGTTTTAATCCCATGGATTTTGAGAAATTTACCGACAGAACAAAGGGCTTCATCCAATCGGCCCAAGGCCTTGCCATACGTGAGAACCATCAGAGGTTCACTCCTGAGCATATCCTAAAAATTCTCCTTGATGACGTTGAGGGCCTGTGTGCCAATTTGATGAAAGCAGCCGGTGCTGACGCGGGAACGGCACTGATCAATGTTGAAAAAGAAATAGCGGGCTATCCCAAAGTAGAAGGCAGCGGCGCTGGCCAGCTTTATATGGACACAAGCACCGCCAAGCTCTTTGAAAGCGCTGAGGCGCTCGCTAAAAAAGCTAGTGATGAATATGTCACCGCAGAGCGGTTACTTCTAGCCTTAACGCTACTCACGGGCAGTAAATCAGCCAGCATCCTTAAAAAAGCTGGTCTTACGGCACAAAACCTAAACGCGGCCATTAATGAAATCCGTAAAGGCCGCGCGGCAAACTCCCCTTCCGCCGAAGACAGCTACGACGCGCTAAAGAAATATTCCCGTGACCTGACACAGGCCGCTAGAGACGGAAAACTTGACCCCGTCATTGGCCGCGACGAAGAAATTCGCCGCACCATTCAGGTTCTCTCGCGTCGCACGAAAAATAACCCGGTGTTAATCGGTGAACCCGGCGTTGGTAAAACCGCCATCGCCGAAGGCCTCGCACTTCGCATAACAAATGGCGATGTCCCCGATAGCCTTAGTCAAAAACGCATCATGTCCCTTGATATGGGCGCGCTTGTTGCTGGCGCTAAATACCGCGGTGAATTTGAAGAACGTCTTAAAGCAGTGCTGCAGGAAGTTTCCGCTGCAGAGGGCGAAGTGGTCCTTTTCATCGATGAGCTTCATACAATTGTTGGCGCGGGCGCTTCCGAAGGATCAATGGACGCGTCAAACTTACTGAAGCCGGCCTTAGCCCGCGGCGACCTTCACTGTATCGGCGCCACCACGCTTAACGAATATAGAAAATATATTGAAAAGGACGCAGCATTAGAGCGGCGTTTTCAGCCGGTTCTGATCGGCGAGCCCACCGTCGCCGACACCATCTCTATCCTTCGCGGCCTAAAGGAAAAATATGAACTTCACCACGGCATAAGGATCAAGGATAGCGCCCTCGTCGCCGCGGCGACCCTGTCCAACCGTTATATCAATGATCGCTTCCTGCCCGATAAAGCCATTGATTTAATGGACGAGGCGGCGGCCAAAATTAAAATGGAAGTGGACAGTAAACCAAGTGAGCTTGATGAGCTTGACCGCCGCATCATCCAGCTTAAAATTGAACGTGAAGCGCTTAAGAAAGAAAAAGACGACGCGTCAAAAGACCGTCTTAAAAATCTTGAAAAAGAACTGAGCGAACTTGAGCAAAGCTCGTCCACCTTAACCGCCCAGTGGCAAATGGAAAAAGACAGAATTTCTGGCGACCAGAAAATTAAAGAGCTTCTTGAAGCCGCTCGTGTGGAGTTAGAACAGGCCCAGCGCCGCGGCGACCTTGCCCGCGCTGGGGAGCTCACTTACGGGGAGATTCCTGTGCTGGAAGAAAAGCTCGAGCAAGCCAAAAATAAAGACGACGGTGAAAATCACCTACTGAAAGAAGAAGTAAGCGATGATGATATCGCCTCAGTCATTAGCCGCTGGACCGGCATCCCGATCGATAAAATGCTTGAAGGGGAGCGTGAAAAGCTGCTCTCCATGGAAGAAAATATTGCCAGGCGTGTGATCGGTCAGGATGAAGCGGTCGGTGCAGTTGCCGCCGCCGTGCGCCGTGCTCGCGCCGGTCTTTCTGAAGAAAACCGCCCCATTGGCTCGTTCTTGTTTCTCGGCCCGACCGGTGTCGGTAAAACCGAACTGACCAAAGCCCTCGCCGAATATCTGTTTGATGATGAAAGCGCCATGGTCCGCATTGATATGTCGGAATTTATGGAAAAACATGCGGTGGCTCGTTTGATCGGCGCCCCTCCCGGCTATGTCGGCTACGAAGAAGGCGGCGTCTTAACCGAAGCCGTACGCAGACGCCCTTATCAGGTCGTGCTGTTTGATGAAGTGGAAAAAGCCCATAATGATGTGTTTAATGTCCTGCTTCAGGTTCTTGATGATGGCCGCTTAACCGACGGTCAGGGCCGTACAGTCGATTTCAGCAACACCCTTATCATTCTTACCAGTAACCTCGGCAGCGATATCCTCGCCGCTCTTGGTGCGGATGATGATGTGGATAGTGTCCGGGGCGACGTAATGGATGTGGTTCGCGCGTCGTTTAGACCAGAATTTATCAACCGCCTCGATGAAATAACCCTGTTTCACCGCCTGGCCGAAAAACATATGCATGCAATTGTCGATATTCAACTCTCCGGCTTGGAAAAACGCCTGTCCGACAGAAAAATCACTCTTGATCTGGACCAGAGCGCCAAAGACTGGCTATCCCATGCTGGTTATGATCCGGTCTACGGCGCAAGACCCCTAAAACGCATCATCCAACAAAAAATCCAAAACGGCCTAGCCAACATGATCCTAGGCGGGGAAGTCAAGGACGGCGACACGGTCAAGGTAACGGCTGGAGTGAGCGATATAGAGATGAGTGTGTAAGGGGCAGACTAAACCTCACCAACAAACCCTACCCAATAATCCTCCCAATCCGGAGCCCATATTGGGACCGCGCTAAGCCTTTTTGATCGTTATTCAAGATGTTATTCGGTTTGATTGGAAAATTTAGCGCAGATATCTTTTTCGAATTTCACAGGATCATCATTTACCATAGCCATAAAATTTGACGCCGGGGAGCCTTTGGCAATATATTTTGAACTCCACGTAATCATTGCAATAATCACCGGCAATATATCAAGTCCCTTTTTAGTTGGGCTATAAACAAACCTTTTTTTATCGGCCGTGTCTCTTATTTTATTAATGAAGCCATCGCTTTCGAGGTTAGCCAATCTATTGGTCAGTATGTTCGTTGCGATCCCTTCGTGAGAGCCAATAAAATCGAGGAAGAATTTTTTTTCTTCTAACATTATATCCCTGAGTATTATCAAACTCCATTTGTCGCCAATGAAATCTAGTGCGTAATAAACCGGACAATTTGAATGTGTTTTTTTAGTCATAAAACCAACTTAAATATTTTCCTTGCAAAAAGCAAGTAAACATGAAATCTTATAATAAAGGTATCCAATAATGAAAAAATTACTCTTAACGACCCTCCTGTTCGCTTTCGCTACAACACAGGTTTTTGCGCAAGCCCCGTCACAGGAATTACCAACCACCAACATCCTCGTTACCGTAATGTTTAAACCAGAGGCGCGTGAATTAGAGAATTTCGGGGAAATGATGCAAAATGAAGTTCGTGACACTGTTAAGTTATACCTCGCCGGCATGATCTCGCAGTGGTGTTTTCGTGGCGATGGCGGCGGCGTAGTGTTTGTTTTAAATGCCAAAAGCGTAGAAGAAGCAAAAACAGCGATCCATACGCTTCCCTTTGCAAGTAGAGATTTAATTATAGATGAATATATCCCACTGTCCCCAATGGCCCCACTCGGTATGCTTATTGCACCACCTATGTGAGCTTAGACAGATAGGCTCAAGGGGTGGGGTACACGTGATCAAAAGTACGTGATTTCCTGCCCCCTCACCAACTACCCAATCATGCCCCAATCCGAGGCCGCAAGGCTGAGGCAAGGGCGACCACCCGCCCGAGCACATGCGAGGTGGGGGGAAGCGCGCGAGCGCGGGGGGCGAGCCCCCCATTAAATAAAAAAGCAAAGCTACATAACAAGCCTTCCCAACGTTACTCCTAAACGCCATCCGCCATCAGAAGTGGTCTCAGATCATTGCTGAAATACTAATTGTGATTGTTGGTATATTTCTTGGTTTACAAGTGCAAGCTTGGTATGAGGCTCGATCTGAGCGAGCATTAGAAGAAACTTATCTCAATCAGCTTCATGACGAGGTTATCACTATAAGGTAGGCTCTCCAATAAAAGGGATAAACGAATGATACTTCAACGTATAGCATCAGCCATTCGCCATCAGAACTGGTCTCAGATCGTTACTGAAATACTGATTGTTGTAATTGGTATCTTCCTCGGTCTTCAGGTGCAGTCTTGGTATGACGGGAAACGGGCGGAAGAAACTGAGCAACGTTTTGTCGGTTATTTGATCACTGACGTGGAAAATAATCTCGCCTATCTTGAGCGCATGGATGATTTTTATAATATTCGGATTATTCGAGCCAGGGATGCGTTAAAAATGCTTGATCAGGATACTTTACATCCAGAACAGCGCGAAGCATTTGAGCAAGCTATTAGAGAAATAAATCAGTTTAATGGCTTAGATAATTATCTGGGCTCTTTTTTAAACGGTAATCTTGATCAGGTGTTGGGAGCAAGTTTGCGCAGGACAATTGAAAACTTCCTGGCGGTCCTTAATAGCAGTAAATCGGTGAGGCAACATAATGAGGACGGCGTACGCGCTTCCAATGATTATATGAAACTGAGAATGTCTGTTGGACGAATTAATGATAATGATGGCTTGATCCATTATGATTTTGAAAAATTAAAGACAGATGAGTTTTTTCGCGCTGCCGTAGCCAATGGTATTCGCGCCCTCTTGGGTTATAGAAATAGAAATGACAGGGTAATTGAGCACAACAGTCGATTATTACCCATCTTGAAGGATTACCAAGCCGGAAAAGAAATCGAGGAGGTATCATTTGAATGATACTTCGTTGCTTTATTGAGAGTCCGCTTTTGGCCGAAAGCAGACTCTCGCTGATACCCGTTTTGACCAATTTGATTGTTTAAGTTAAATTACGGTGACAGTTTACTTAATTATTCCCCCCTCTGCGGAAATAGTCATCCTGAAAATTAAGGTTATTTATTCAATGGGGGGCTCGCCCCCCGCGCTCGCGCGCCCCCCCACCTCGCATTAGCTCGGGCGGGCGGTCGCCCTTGCCTCAGCCCTTTAGGCGGGCTTCGGATTGGATCATAAATGGCAATAGCTCTTTTGTGGCTTTGCTCTTTTATTTAGGGGGGGGGAACTATCGCTCGCTGCGCCGCGCTCACTACTTGAGCTTCCCCCGGCCTCGCGGTCCCCCCCCCCCTCGGGGATCATAAATGGGGGGAAGTTTTGTGTGGTCTTGGGCGCCTCTTCAAAAAAACTATTTCCTCCAGCGGCCCCAAATATGCTAACCTTCATCCATACCTATAAAACGAACAATAAAAAGGAGCCCACCAGTGTATGTAAAAAATATATTAGCCCGTAAGGGTCATGATGTGATTTCTATTTCTCCTGATAGTACGATGCTCGAAACGGCCAAGGTACTTCGGGAAAATAAAATTGGTGCTATTCTGGCCTGTGATGAGGGTGGAAAAATGTGTGGGGTTATTTCGGAGCGGGACATTGTTATTGCTATTGCTAAGCTCGGCGGTGATGTGCTTGATAAAAAGGTTGGGGATTTTATGACCACGGGCGTTTACACCTGCACAGCCGAAGACAGCATTAAGCAGGTTATGGAAGTGATGACCTCACGGCGGATTCGCCATCTTCCCGTTGTTGGGGATGATGGTAACATTGTTGGGATGATTTCTATTGGTGATGTGGTCAAGGAACGTATGTCTGAAACAGAGGCCGAAGCAGAGGCGCTAAAGGCCTATATTGCCACTTAAAATTAAAGCTATTTATGAGTCGCTTTTAAATTAGCTGACATGCTCTATATACAGAGCCGTTTTTTATATATGAAAAACATAGCGTAAGGCGCTGAAATTAAACTATAAAATTAGTTATAAAAAAGGGTGTTTTAAGTTAAATTGAAACATCCTTTTCATTTATGATAGTATGGGTGCCCTTTTGGCAGTGGTTTATTGTCGGTAATTTAGGGGGGCAATTTAAATAAAAAAACGCACAGATCCGCGCTTTTTTGAAAAAAATGCTCTCCGGGTGAAAATAAGTGTTTACAACATTACCTCACCCCCTTATAACCCGCTTTCACCGACACGATAATCTAGTGTCTTAAAGGTTTTTCCGGCTTACGGGTTGGAAATGCCTTTTTTGATGCGAAGATTGTGTTGGTTTTTTATTGATCTTTGACATTGTTGGATAGAAAGAGAAATGTAGGCAGCGGATGTTTATTTTGAGCATTACGTTGTTTATATTTCAGGGCTCTGAGCTTGGCACTTTGCAGTGTTGAGTTCATTAAAGAGACCTTTGATTTAGAACATATACGCAATGCGTGACTTTAAGTCAGATCAACTTGAGAGTTTGATCCTGGCTCAGAACGAACGCTGGCGGCATGCCTAACACATGCAAGTCGAACGATAAGCC
>JABJKT010000018.1 GCA_018660225.1 Kordiimonadaceae bacterium | reverse complement strand
TGCCTTACCGGATCATAACTTTCAAAGAGCGGCGTCCAGATAGGATCATCCCGAAGCTGGTGGTCCCAGCCATGCATAAGCGCACCATTATGAGAGGTGCATATACCACCAACAAAATTAGCCATTAATCATCCCCCCTGTTGTAATTTTTCAGCAGCGGGATATTTCTTTCCATAAAATCTTTGGCTTTTTCCCCGCGCATATATGATCCCCAGTCAATGAAGCTTAAATCAAAGCACTGGGCCATTTTTCCGATTACATAGGGACTGACGCCGTAATGGACCATTTTAAGCCAGTCATGACTTCTAACCAGTTCTTTCTCAAATTCACTTAGGCCGAAGTCAGCCATGTATTTTTCATGATCTTCGCGGAATTTAAGGCGGTTTTTTTCCTGCTTTAAACTAAAGCAGATGCCATTAAGCCGATAACCATTTTGGGAATGTTCCATAGTGAAGGTGACCGGGCCGGGCGGTGTTTTAATATCGTCAACTTTTTTATAATCTCTGCCCATTATAAGCTCTTTTCATACTCGTCCAGGAAGTTCCAAATCCGTCCCATTCCCGGTTCTTTATCAGCCATATTATACATAATGGCGGCTGCCCGTACAGGGTCGCCTGAATAATAGCGTTCGTAAAGCTGCTGACGGCCAGCGAAACTTGAAATTGATGCATCATAAGCAAGGCGGAAAAGTTTGGTACGGCTGCGGCTGTCGCCGTTTGCCGACTGGAAATATTTTTCAACAAAATCCTTGGTATGTTCACTCTCAAATTCAGCGTAAGACGGCACTGCCACCAGACCACCGGCCCCAAGGGTGCGAATAATATCACACATACGTTGGTACATGTCTGGGTATCTAAGGCGCAGGGCAGCATATGGTGCGGCGTTGGGAGCCATAATGCCGTTGACCATTTTTGCTTCGGCATGGGCCGCGACAATGACCGAGCGGACAATTTCAACCGATGTCATAAGTTCCGCGAGTAAGTTCTGCACATTAATAAAACCATCAGTTTTTGTTGTGTTAACAATAGTATAGGCCAGATCACGGTAAAATTCTGCTTTGGCAAGGCTACGGACGGTTGATTGGTCTAAAATGTGTGGCCCAATGTTGGTGCGCTTGTAAAATTCATTACACATGGTTACATCGCCGTGGGTAAAAACTCGCTCCCACGGGACCAGTACATTATCAAAAATGATCATCGCGTCCGTTTCATCAAAGCGGCCCGACAAAGGGTAATCCATGGGGTGACCTTCATTTTGATGAACCACGGAAGGACGCGATACATGAATAACGCCCGGCGCGTCGGTCTGAATTGCGAAGGCGAAGGCGTAAGGGGCAGCTTCCTGATTATTTTGAATAATGGCAGAAGGCACCACAAGAATTTCATCGGCGTAAGCGGACAGGGTGGAAACCATCCGCGCTCCTTGAATGACGATGCCTTTATCATTGGTTTCAATAATTTTGGCGGCGAGGTCTTTATCCTGCTGCTCAACTGGTTTTGATCTGTCTACTTGCGGATTAACAAGAGTATGGGTCATGGATAGGTCATTGTCGCGGATATGTTTATGATAGTTTCTCACATTATCCGCATATTCACCAAATTGATCAGCTGCGGCGGCCATGGCCATAAGATAAACATTCATATAATCAGGACTGCGGCCAAAAGTACCGCAACTTGCATCGGACCAGATTTTGAACATTTCTTTTCTTGCGGCTAAATCTTCGGCGTTTCTTGGTGTCTTATGAGAAAGGCCGTACCTTTCCCCGTCTTCCTCGTAAGTCATTTTGTCAATAAGATCAGGACGGTTTTGCAGATCAAAAATCATTGCCATGGTTTTAGCACCACCGGAAAAACGGGGATCAGTAACAACATTGGTTACTTTTTCGCCGTCAATTCTTATATCGCGTGGTTTCGCGATTGCCTCTAAATAATCTTTTCCAGTTCTTATTACCATTTCCCACTCCGTTATATTTTCAGACTTATATTTGAAACATTTGTTTTTATTATCATTGCTTGTATTTATACATCGAATACTATAAATCTCAAACATTGATTTATGGTTGTAAAAAATAAATATGTGGAGCATAAAATGGCTGAAATGACAGGCGGCGGGGCCATTGTTGATAGCTTAATCGCAAATGGAATTGATTTGGTTTTCGGTGTGCCCGGTGCCCAGCTCGATTATAGCTTCAGTGCCATGTATGACCGAAGCAATGAAATAAAAATCATTCACGCCCGTCATGAACAGGGCGCCGCTTATATGGCATACGGCTTTGCCCAATCAACGGGTAAGGTTGGTGCTTTTTTTGTCGTGCCGGGGCCGGGGCTGCTTAATGCTATGGCCGCCATTTCAACGGGCTATGCGTGTAATACGCCGATGTTCTGTATTTCTGGTCAAATCCCGTCCAAGAAAATAAACGGTAAAACCGGCCAACTTCATGAAATTCGTGATCAGATTGAAATTGTCGGTAAGGTAACCAAATTCGCTCACCGCATTGATGAACCAGAAGAAACGCCTGCCGCTATGGCCCGCGCCCTAAATGAACTGACCAGCGGGCGCATCAGGCCGGTGGAAATTGAAATGAGCATGGATATCATGCCCAAGAAAGCCGAAGTCGAGGTGGCAAAAGCCATTCAGAAAAGGGCCGCTAAAAAACCTGACCCGACTAAAATAAGTCAAGCAGCAGTACTTATTAAAGCAGCCAAACGCCCCGTTGTTTTCATTGGCGGTGGAACACTTGATGCGTCGGCTGAAATTCGCGCGCTTGCAAAAACACTCTGCGCGCCTGTGGTGTCCACGGTTAATTCGCTTGGCGTGATGGATGACCGCGACCCTTACGCACAAAGACCGGTTGGCGGGCATTTTTTATGGAAAGATGCTGATGTGGTGGTCGGTATCGGCACACGCATGGCAATCCCGCTCGAAGATTGGGGCCTTGATGAGAACCTCAAAATAATCCGCATTGATGTGGACAGCGAAGAGATGAATATATTCACCAAGCCGGATATTGAAATAGTTGCTGATGCTGCCGAGGGGGCAAAAGCCCTTAATGACGCCCTTGGTGAAATGGATGCGAAATGGTCCGAAGATGAAATGCTTAGCCTAAAAGAGCAAGTCGCTAAAGAAGTCGGCATTATGGTGCCGCAAGTAGAATATCTTAATGTGATCCGTGATGTGCTTCCGGATGATGGCTTTTTCGTTTCCGATCTGACACAAATTGGTTATGCGTCGCGGGACGGATTTCCAGTTTATCATCCGCGCACTTATATTTACCCGAGCTATCAGGGAACACTTGGTCACAGCTACGCAACCGGCCTTGGTGTACAGCTCGCAAATCCTGATAAGAAAGTTATTACCGTGGCAGGTGATGGCGGCTTTATGTTTAATGTGCAGGAAATGGCAACGGCTGCTCAGTTTAATATCCCGATGGTTTGCGTGGTGTTTAATGATAGCGCTTTTGGTAACGTCAAGCGTATCCAACAAAATTCCCATGATGGTCGCGTGATCGCATCGGATCTTCAAAATCCGGACTTTGTCAAACTCGGTGAAAGTTTCGGCGTTAAATCTAGCCGTACTGATAGCCCGGAAGGACTGCGCGCAGCCCTAAAAGAAGGCTTCGGCCATGATGGTCCGGTACTTATAGAGGTTAAGATGGACCTTGCCGATATTCCCGCCCCTTGGCATCTTTATTTTAGACCGCCCGTGCGTGGAGAGTAATATTTTGTTAATTCAATGAGAAATAGACTGATATATTTAAGACATTACTTATTAATCAAAATTTAACAGTAATTTAACTGAATTTTCGATATTATATGATTTGTTTATAATATAGGTTTCTTCATACATGAGACAGGCAATTTTTGCAGGTAATATGGGGACTTACATGCAACAAATTATAAAGAATTCTATTTTTATAATTTGTGCAATGACTATCTATGCTCAATCCAGTAACGGGCAAACTCTTACCCCTGAAGAGCTGGCTTGGATTGCTGAACACCCTGTGGTGAAAACATTAAGCAGTACTTCATACGCCCCATTTGATTTTATGAGTGGGGGGCTGACAACAGGACTTTCTATTGATTATTTAAATCTCGTAGGTACCAAAGTTGGATTAAAATTTGAATATGTAAGATATGATACTTGGCCTGAAATGCTCGAAGGAGTGCAAAATAAAGAAATAGACCTAACACACAGTATTTCGAAAAGTGAACAAAGATCTAAATATTTGAACTTTTCAGCCCCTTATTATAATTCACCAATAGTTTACTTTGGACGCGCGGGATCGCCAAGAGTTAGTAGCATCGAAGATATCAATGACAAAAGGATAGGCGTTATTAGGGGACATATAATTGGGGAAGTTTATAAGAAAAAACATCCTCAAATTAACCTTATTGAATTTGAAAATAACTCAGTGGCCATAAACGCACTGCTTTTAAACGAAATCGATATTTTTGTGGCCGACCTTCCAACTGTTAATTTTTATATATCCCAATCTGATATATCAGGACTGGAGACCTTAGGTGACGACCTTGTCGTGGATAAGGGTTTCACAGATCAACGTATTGCCGTCCATAAAGATAATCCGACTATAATGGCAATTATTAACAAAGGTATGGCCGCAATAACGGATGAAGAGTTTGCGGCAATTTCTGATAAATGGATAAAGTCTTCACCGGTCAATTATGACATCGGATTAACGAATGAAGAACTTGACTGGCTATCACTAAACAGAGTGATTAAAGTCGGCGTAGATCCAACTATAGCTCCGCAGGAATTAATTGATGAAAATGGAAATATTAGC
>JABJKT010000185.1 GCA_018660225.1 Kordiimonadaceae bacterium | reverse complement strand
CTGGGTTACACAAGACGGTAGGAGCTTTAAAATTAAGAATACATATATAGACGATAGCGATCTGCATTATCTAGATAATAAAAATCTAATATATAGAAAGCGGGTTAATGATGTCGAAAAAATTATCTTGTTATCAAGAAACAAAGAATTAGTGTCATACAATGAAGCAATTCCAATAAATATAAAATTGCTGCTGCCCAGTTGAAATTAAATCATTAATATTAAAATCTTCAATAAAACTCGCTTCACTCACATCATCAACTCCGAACATAATTATTTTACATATAAGATAATATATTCAGATATATCATTAGGCAACGTTAATTAATTAACATGTTAATAAAAATGATGCGCCAGAATTATCTTATTCACGTCATTATCATTATCGGAAAGCGGCATGACAATTGCTGATGAATTGAGGTGCTTTTTATTAAATTTATCAAGCGGTTTAATATGGTAATATGGTTTTTTGTTATTCACGCACCAGTCAAAACGTTCTATTGCTTCCTGACCAGGTGCTGTAGAATTTAACTTCACTCCTGTTAGTTCACCAAGAATATCGGCGCATCTCGTACCCATCAAGCGCACTACATAATCATTGTCGACCTTATCAAATATAATAATCATCGGTAATATTTTGACAATATCAGCAGGATTAATATCGCTGCGCGACGCCATTGAGCGCTCGCCTTTTATTTTCTGCAAATAATTATAAAATTCAACCTGTAAAGGGGACGTAAAATCACCCGTTGAAAAATCAGAAACGAAACTTGAACTATCACTCATAAAAATACCCTATACTCAAAACTACTCGCTTAAACTAAGCGTAAAGTAATAATAAAAGGTTTATAATTAGATCAAATTAGCTGTTCTTTTGTTTTTAGGAATCTTAGCTCTGGATTATCTTCAATCGCTTTATCTAGTCGCCATGCATTTCGGGCGAGAAAAACTGGCGAGCCATTATGGTCTTCGGCCATATTGGCTTTATTGCTATCGATGAATTTCTTGAGCAAATGAGGATCATCACCCTCAACCCACTGGGCGGTATAGAGCGATGTGCTCTCAAAGCGGCACGGCACTTCATATTCAGTACGGATCCGGTCAGCCATAACTTCGAACTGTAACATGCCGACAACACCCACATACCATTCAGCGCCAATGACGGGCTTAAATACTCGCGCTGCGCCCTCTTCGGCGAGCTGATGAAGGGCGCGGCCCAAATGCTTGGCCTTCATAGGATCTTCGGAGCGGACCGTTTGAATATATTCGGGAGCAAAACTTGGAATGCCGGTAAATTTAAGTTCTTCGCCTTCGGTCAAGCTATCACCTATGCGTAGATTGCCGTGATTGGGGATGCCGATAATATCGCCGGGCCATGCTTCTTCGGCCAGTTCCCTGTCCTGTGCCAGGAAAAGAACAGGATTATGAAGATTAACCAGTTTTTGACTACGCACATGTTTAAGCTTCATTCCCCGCTTAAATCTACCAGATACAAGACGGAAAAAAGCGATCCTGTCGCGATGTTTTGGATCCATATTGGCTTGAATTTTAAACACAAAGCCGCTCACTTTTTGCTCATAGGCATTAACGGCGCGTACTGTGGTGGTGTATGTTCCGGGGCCGGGTGCATATTTTGTAAGACCCTCCAGCAGTTCGCGAACACCGAACGTGTTAATCGCACTACCAAAAAATACTGGTGTAAGTGTGCCTTCCAGATAGGCCTGCTGGTCAAACGGGGGGCAAAGTTCGCGGACCATTTCCACTTCTTCACGCAGTTTTTCAAGCAGGTCTTCGCGGATCAGGTCTTTAAGTTTTGGATCATCGATCCCCTGACAGGTCACGCCTTCATCAGGCATATCACCTTTGCTTTTTTCAATCAGTATAAGCCGGTCATTTATCAGATCATAACAGCCTTTAAAATCACGGCCCATGCCGATCGGCCAAGTGGCTGGCGCGATATCAAGTGCCAGTTTATCAGCAAGATCATCCAAAAGTTCAAACGGGTCGCGCGCTTCACGATCCATTTTATTAAAAAAGGAAATAACCGGCATATCGCGAAGGCGGCATACTTCAAATAGTTTCTGGGTTTGCCCCTCAACACCCTTAGCACTATCAAGCACCATCACCGCGCTATCGACGGCGGTTAGCACCCGGTAAGTATCTTCAGAGAAATCTTCATGGCCCGGCGTATCAAGCAGGTTAAACATACGCCCATCATATTCAAATGACATCACCGAGGACGCCACGGAAATACCACGTTCCTGCTCAACCTTCATCCAGTCAGAACGAGCACGGCGACGGGCACCACGCGCCTTAACCTCACCGGCCATCAAAATAGCACCACCGAATAGAAGAAGTTTCTCTGTCAGTGTGGTTTTACCGGCATCCGGATGAGCAATGATGGCAAATGTTTTTCTGCGATCTACTTCTTTTTCTAAAATGGACATCTTTTATCTCTCTTAAACTCGCCGGAATTTAAGAGCTTCCCCCTTTAAAGTACAGCTTTATTTTTTAAGGTTGATGAAAGGGTTTAACTTGAGCTAACATCGTCATGAATGATGAAAGGGAAAAAATGAGTAAATTTCACCGTAATAAAAAAAAGAAACCGCAAAATAACAAAGATAAAAGGCTGGTCATCATACTCGCCCTCACCGCTATATTGCTCATCGCTTTAATGACGGCGATTTCGTGAGCGGCTAATCCAGCACTTTCTTTTGCGCCCTAATATCAGCAAAATAGGCGATGCTCTGCGCCCCTGTACCGTCCGTGTCACAAAATAGAGCTATTTCAACGAGGCGGGCACCAGAGGCATCACCCCATAGTTCAGAATATAGTTCAGTAAGGTCAACCCGTTCATTATGCCAGCGGCCAGTATTTTCTTCGCCGCCGTTAGCCACATAGTGTGGGAAAGAGCGGTTTTCAGAAAACTGCAAATGTTTCCACTCTCCAGCACTTAATTCACGGTTGCCCCATATAATTTCCATTCTGTGGCTTTCACCGATCGCCGTTTCAAAGTTTAGATATAACCGCGCCGGATGATCATCACCGTCTGGTGTTAGCTCGCTGATATCACTGGTGATGCCTTTTTCTATAAACCAGTCCCAGCTTAGGTCCGAATATTCATCAAGGGCAATATCCACATAGCGAATAAGCATCGATGCACTATTATCTGTGCTGAGGCAGATTGACGGAATATTTTCCTTTGTGACAAAGGATATATCCATCGCTGAACTTAACCAGAACGTCCTATGCCACCAGCCATCCGGCACCGGGCTGAGCGGCAGTGGTTCAGAAAAATCCATTACGGCAAAAGAGGGTGAGCCATCAGCCTTTAGAACATTCGTCCGTTCTTTTTCACCGCAGGATGAAATGAGTAGAATAGAAATGACCAAAGGCAAGTATATCAGTTTTTCATATATAATCTTGCCGGTCATATTTTATCCAATTCAGTTTGACTGTTTGAGTGCCGCCTGTGCTGCTGCAAGTCTTGCGATAGGAACACGGTAAGGGGAACAGGACACATAATCAAGGCCCGCCCTATGGCAAAATTCCACCGAGGCAGGATCGCCGCCATGCTCACCGCAGATACCGACTTTTAAATCAGGGCGGGTAGCGCGTCCGCGTTCAACACCAATTTTCACAAGCTCCCCGACGCCTTCCTGATCAAGAGTTACAAACGGGTCCTGCTGGTAAATATCAGCTTTTAAATAGTCGTCAAGAAAGTGCGCGCTATCATCGCGGCTAATACCATATGCGGTTTGGGTCAGATCATTGGTACCAAAACTAAAAAAGTCTGCGTGATTTGCTATATCGCCCGCCTGAAGTGCCGCGCGCGGTAGTTCAATCATGGTGCCAACCGTATAATCAAGAGTTGCGCCGGAAGCTTCAATAATCTGATCGGCCATATCACAGATCAGTTTACGTAATATTTCAAGTTCTTTACTGGTTCCAACAAGCGGCACCATAATTTCAGGGATAACCGCTTCATCAAGATTTTTAGAAACTTCAAGCGCGGCTTCGATGATCGCGCGAGCCTGCATTTCATAAATTTCCGGAAAAGATATGCCAAGGCGGCAACCACGGTGACCAAGCATCGGGTTTGTTTCATGAAGTTCTTCAGAACGGCGTTTAAGATAAGCCATATCCACATTCATCGCTTCTGCAACATCTTCGAAATCGGCGTCTTCATGCGGAAGAAATTCGTGCAGGGGCGGATCAAGCAGACGAACCGTAACCGGAAGGCCTTTCATGATCGTGAACAGGTCAATAAAATCCTTCCTTTGAACCGGTAGCAGCTTTTCAAGCGCGGCGCGTCGACCTTCTTCATCTTCTGACATGATCATTTGACGTACGTTGATAATCCGGTCAGCATCAAAAAACATATGTTCGGTGCGGCTAAGACCAATACCTTCAGCGCCAAATTCACGAGCTGCAGTAGCATCAAGCGGTGTTTCAGCATTTGTTCGAACATTCATAGTACGCACATTATCGGCCCAACCCATAAGTTCGTTAAAATGCCCGCCGAGTTCCGGCTTAATGGTTGCTACTTCGCCGAACATCACTTCACCACTCGCCCCGTCAATAGTGATAATCTCATGATTATTTACGGTTCGGCCAGAAACATTAATCGTGCCTTCTGCCATATCAATAAAGAGCGCACCTGCGCCAGACACACAAGGCCTACCCATACCGCGCGCCACCACTGCCGCATGAGATGTCATCCCACCGCGTGAGGTCAGAATGCCTTTTGCTGCGTGCATTCCGTGAATATCTTCAGGGCTGGTTTCAACGCGAACAAGGATAACTTTTTTACCATCTTTTGAAAGCGCTTCGGCTTCGTCAGCGTTAAAGACCACCATACCACTTGCCGCACCCGGTGAGGCGGGAAGACCTTTGGTTAGCACATCGCGGTTAGCATCCGGATCAAGGGTTGGATGAAGCAGCTGATCAAGGGCCGCCGGATCAACGCGGAGCAGTGCTTCTTCCTTGCTTATAATGCCGTCATGAACCATTTCAACGGCAATTTTAAGGGCCGCGGGGGCTGTTCTCTTACCGCTACGGGTTTGAAGAATCCAGAGCTTCTGCTGTTGAACGGTAAATTCAATATCCTGCATATCCCGGTAATGAGCTTCTAATTTTTGAAAAACGTCGGCAAGCTGATTATGAACATCTTCCATGCTTTCTTCCATCGAAGGCATGTCGGAACCGGCCGCTATTCGCGAAACCTTCGTCAGGTTTTGCGGCGTTCTGATGCCGGCGACCACGTCTTCACCCTGAGCATTAATCAGATATTCACCGTAATAAGCATTTTCACCAGTAGACGGGTCACGGGTAAAGGCAACACCGGTCGCGCAGTCATCGCCCATATTACCAAACACCATGCTTTGCACGTTTACCGCCGTACCCCAATTATGGGAAATATTATGAAGACGGCGATAAGTCATCGCACGCTCGATCATCCATGAACCAAACACCGCATCAATAGCACCCCAAAGCTGTTCGTTTACATCTTGTGGAAATGGACGGCCTAGTTCTTCTTCTGTTTTTGCTTCGTAAGCTTTGCAGAGCTCTTTCCAGTCTTCGGCGTCAAGCTCGGTATCAAGCACGTAGCCGTTTTCTTCTTTATGGATTTCAAGTAGTTCTTCAAAATAATAATGTTCTACGCCAAGCACCACATCGGAATACATTTGAATGAAGCGGCGGTAGCTATCATAGGCAAAACGTTCATCACCACTTTTCTTAGCCAGAGCTTCGACAGTTTTATCATTAAGGCCAAGATTAAGAACCGTATCCATCATGCCGGGCATGGAAACGCGGGCACCGGAGCGGACAGAAACCAAAAGTGGGTTTTCTTCGTCACCAAACTTGGCACCGACGGTATTTTCAATAACGGCGATTGATGCTTTTACCTGCTCGGCCAAATCAGCCGGGTAGTTATTATCATTATCATAAAAGGAAGTGCAGACTTCGGTAGTGATTGTAAAACCGGGAGGTACCGGTAGACCAAGGTTTGACATTTCTGCCAGGTTTGCGCCCTTTCCGCCCAATAAATTTTTCATGGAAGCTTCGCCCTCAGCGGAGCCATCACCGAAATTATAAACCCACTTAGCCATTTTTACTCAACCTTCTATTTTAGAAAAATCAACAACCAAATTCATGGTTGCTCTGATTTGTGATAATAATTTTAATCTGTTAACACGAACTTCGGCCTCGTCACTATTGACAATCACTTTATCGAAGAAATTATCAATAGGTCCCCTTAAGCTTGAAAGATGTGACATTGCCCCCTCAAAATTCTCATTTTTCACATCTTGCGATACTTTCTTCAGAGCATCACTGAGTGCTTTATAAATAGCCTTTTCCTCAGCCAGTTCCAATAATGTAACAGTTACATCACCCTGATGAGTAATACCGTCTTTTTTCTCTTCTGCCTTCAGGATATTAGCTGCGCGTTTATAACCGGCGAGCAAGTTCTCGCCGTCATCAGTGGAGATAAAATTTTGTAGAGCGTCAACTCTAGCTAGCAGTCGAACCAAATCCAAATCCGTCTCAACCTGAAAAGCGGCGAGAATAGTATCATGGCCAATTCCCTTATCTTTTAAATGCACCTGTAATCTTCCAAAAACAAAATCACGCAGTTCAAGCGCTGTGATAGAATTTTCTTGTGATACACCACCTATTTCACCAGTCAGAACAGATTTACCTGCAGCATGTGGATTACTTTTTCCTACATCCGCCAAAACATCCCGGTCAACATGGGTGAATAATTTAAGCAGGCTAAAACGCAGCTTATTTTCAGATATCAGTCTAATTGAACCAAGGGCCGCGCGGCGCAGGGCAAAAGGGTCTTTGGAGCCTGTCGGCATTTCATTAATCCTGAAAAATCCCACTAAAGTGTCAATTTTTTCAGCAAGGGCCACTGCGATACTAACCGGGACTGAGGGACAGTTATCACCCGGTCCTTTGGGTGAGTATTGCTCAGCGATGCCCCCCGCTACCAGCGTATCAAGCCCTTCATGAAGGGCAAAATATTTACCCATCAAACCTTGAAGTTCCGGACATTCATCAACCATTCCAGTAACGAGATCGGATTTTGAAAGCATGGCTGCCTGTTTTGCCTTTTCAGGATCAGCACCAATAACCTCGGCAATATAACCTGCTATTGATTTAAGTCTTTCGACGCGCGCGCCCACAGATCCAAGCTTTGCATGAAAAACGATATTATCAAGGGCTGGTATATGATCGGCTAGAGTAGATTTTAAATCCTGATCCCAGAAAAATTTAGTATCGCTAAGGCGGGCGCGTAGCACCCGTTCGTTCCCGTCAACAATCTTCGCACCATTATCATCGGTTTTCATGTTGGAAACAAAAATGAATTTGTTGGCAAGCGTACCGTTTTTATCGTTGAGCGAGAAATATTTCTGGTGGGTGCGCATGGCGGACGTCAGGGCTTCCGGCGGCACATCAAGAAACTCTTTATCAAATTCACCGATTAAGGTGACAGGATATTCCGCAAGCCCGGCCACTTCATTTAGCAGAGCATTATCTTTTACAATTTCAAGCCCTGCTTTAGTGGCAAGTGCTTGCGCATCTTTCTCAATTTTCTCGCTACGAATAGTTGGATCTATGACTACAAAAGCTTTTTCAAGGTCTGCTTGATAATCAGCAAAAGATGAAACCGTAATTTCATCCGGAGCCATAAAGCGGTGACCGTATGTTTTGTTGGAAGCTTTAATGCCGTCCAGTTCAAAATCAACAATAACACCGTCCAATATACATAGGATTGAGTGCATAGGGCGAACCCAACGTAGTGAGCCATCGCCCCAACGTTGTGATTTTGGCCATGGGAAATTGCGGATAATTTCTGGCATAAATTCTGCAATTATTTCACTGGCTGCGCGACCCTTCTGGTCAATCACTGCATAAAGAAAAGTACCTTTTTTATCTTCACGTTCAACAAGCTGCTCGCGTGTTAAGCCAGCACCACGAAGAAAACCTTCGATAGCTTTTTCCGGTGCGTCTGCGCGCGGACCGCGTCGTTCTTCTGAAATATCAGGCTGCTCTGCACTTAGATCACCAATATGAAGCGTTAATCTTCGCGCGGTTACATATGAAGAGACAGCACTGTGATCTAGTTTGGCATCAATGAGTTTCGCCGTCACAAGGCGGGCAAGGTCAGCGGCAGCTTTTTCCTGCATACGCGCGGGGATCTCTTCCGAGAATATTTCAAGCAGAAATTCGGCCATTTTATTCCCCCTCACCAATAGAATTTAGATACGCTTCGCAGCACGCCTTTGCCAGCGCCCTTACCCGGCCGATATAGGCCTGGCGTTCGGTAACGCTGATTACACCGCGCGCATCAAGAAGGTTAAAGGCATGGGATGCTTTGATACATTGATCATAAGCCGGTAGCGGATATATGCCGCGCGCGAGGATTGCCTGACATTCGGCTTCTGCGTCACTGAAATGTCTGAACAATATATCGGTATTTGCCATTTCAAAGTTATAGGCGGAAAATTCCTGCTCGTTTTGTAAGAACACTTCACCGTATTTTACGCCTTCAGAGTTCCATTTAAGGTCATAAACATTGTCAATGCCCTGAATATACATAGCAAGGCGCTCAAGCCCGTAGGTAAGCTCACCAGTGACCGGTTTACAGTCAAAGCCACCAACCTGTTGGAAATAAGTGAACTGGCTTACTTCCATGCCGTCACACCATACTTCCCAGCCAAGCCCCCACGCGCCGAGGGTCGGGCTTTCCCAGTCATCCTCGACAAAACGGATATCATGTTGGCTACTGTCAATACCAAGCTCTTTAAGGCTATCCAGATAAAGCTGTTGGATATTATCAGGGGAAGGTTTAAGTACCGTTTGAAACTGGTAATAATGCTGAAGTCTGTTCGGGTTTTTACCGTAGCGACCATCAGTCGGGCGGCGGCATGGTTGAACATAGGCCGCTTTCCATGGCTTACTGCCTAACGAGCGAAGTGTAGTCGCCGGATGAAATGTCCCTGCGCCCACTTCCATGTCATAAGGCTGCAGGATCAGACAGCCCTTGTCGGCCCAAAAATGCTGTAATTTTAATATTAAGTTTTGGAAACTATTATCACCGCTCATGGGCTAAGTTCTTTCAGCTGAAAAATGGGTAAAATATGGGTGGAAAATACCGAGCAGAACGACCAAGGTCAAGGCTTGAAATTATATTTCCTATCGACTAAAGTGGGGATTAGTTCGCTTCAGAACCATAAGCCTCTATTTTAGAAAGAAAATCAAGCATTTACAATAGATTAAAAAGAATCATCAATAAACATTATGCTCAAAGTTTGTAAAATTACTGATCAGCTTCTAGTGCGGAGAAAATGCCAGTAGTCCATATCTTGTAAATAATATTCTTTAAAAAGAGATTCCTTTAATAATCGCCCTGCCAACGCATGCTTTTTTTCAAGTTAAAAAGCGTAATCCTTTATTCTGCTGAGCGTTTAAACACGAACTCATTACATCCAAGATGATTACAGGTTTTCATTTTTTGTAACTGCATTCCTTTTTTGTAATAAAAAGCAAATAATTCGTCTGGTGTAGCAACTTCGAATGGATAACCACCCACCCAATCAATCACATCATGCCAAGGAGACATTCCGCGACCAGTTCCATATGTCCGCCAAGTATGAAATGGGTGGCCCTTTAATATATCAACCAATGTTACGCGCCACCATAAATATATAAAACAAGGAATTACAATTAATGGTCTAAGAATTCCAGGGAGCTTATTGTAAGCTTTTTTAATTCTAGTCCAATTCCGGCTTGTGCGTCCTTCGTCATTATATATAGAAACTACAAACTGTCCGTTCTGCGCGATTCTATCAAAAATAAGATCTAAACCTTTCCACATTTGTCCAGTATGGTGGATCACTCCCCCAAGAATATACGACATCAAATTTACCGAGTGATTCAAGAAATGTTGCATCTAAAATTGACCCTTCATGGATCTGCCAATTTTCATCATTAGGGAAAAATTTATTTTTTAATGCTGTTGTGGCTGCTACGGAATTTGGGTCAAAATCAAATGAAACTACTTTGGCCCCTAATTTACGAGCGACTAGAGAAAATAGACCGCTCCCGCTTCCTCCATCAAGAAATGTTTTACCCTCCAAGGAGCTTACACCTAGAAGTTCGGTCATAGATAATTTAGCTATTTCAATCTAATCCTCTGTTAAATTCTTGATATAATCAGACCAATTTTTGCCAAATTCAAATCTTTCACCTTTTTCAACTTCTTCCGAATGCATGGATATTCCCCTTAATTATACAATTTTTCATATACTATAATCATTAATTTTATTTTCGCAAATCTTAAAAGTTACAATCCAAACCGGCCCCATTCGCCTCTTGTTTCGAGGGTTTTTATCACGTCATCAGCGATTGAAGAATTTTGGGCGCGCATGCCGAGCATTCCTTTAATGAAGCTTTTCTCTTCTTTGATATATTTAAATTTAACATCATCGCCAAGCTTTTCTTTCATCGTTGAGCGCATATCGCCAACACCGTCGATCAGTCCCAATTTAGTGGCCTCTTCACCGTTCCAGACCTGACCGGAAAAGACAGTTTTTTGAACGCCTTTCAAACGGTCTCCGCGCGCTTCTTTAACAAATGTTTTAAAGAAATCATGAATTTCCTTCAGTAGGTTCTTTAACATTTTAACATCTTTTTCCACTTCAGGCTTAAACGGATCAAGCAGTGATTTACTTTCACCCGCCGTATAAACACGCCGTTCGATACCTAGTTTTTCAATAGCCGCCGGATAACCAAAGCCAGAATTAATCACACCGATTGAGCCAACGATTGACGCCTGATGCGCATATATTTCTTCCCCGGCAAGCGCTAGCATATAACCGCCTGATGCCGCAACATCCTGCGCGAAAGCATATACGGGAATTTCTTTTTCGGCCGATAGTTCGCGAATACGCATAACGATAAGTTCAGACTGCACCGGCGAGCCGCCCGGTGAATTAATGGCTAGGGCCACCGCTTTTACATTAAAGACTTCAAAGGCAGATTTAATTTTTTCTTCGAGATTAGAAATATTAATAGCGTTACTAAAACGACCTGACGTGCCGATCACGCCTTCAAGGGGAAGGACCGCGACGACCGGAGCCGGATTGGCAAGGCTTTCAATAGGCAATTTTGATATAAGTTTTCGAATAGCTTTTTTCATAAATCTTCTTCTTTATTTTGTAATGTCTAAAAAATGAGCGTGCCTGAGAATATCTTCGGCGGTTTCAGTATAATTTCCATCTGATGTATGCACGATTAAGCCGGATTTCAAGCATAAAAGACCTTTTGCGTCCTTTTGAGCACGAATTATTACTCTATTCGCGTCATTTTCCGCTTTTGAATAGAATGGATAAACGGTAATCGAGCCGGTTTTTCCAGTTAACACGCTTAGGATATCATCCAGCCGGTCGGCCCGGTGGACTAGTGTTAAATGCCCTTTTGGCCTGACCATGCGTATCATGCGCTCAATCCATATTTTCAGATCAATCATTTCATTGCCGTGGGCAACGGCTTTGGTTTTATGGGGCGACGGGCTTACTTTGTTTTTTTCATAATAGGGCGGATTGCTGATCACATGATGATAACTGTTTGGCTCGCAGCCCTCCACATCATTTAATATGTCACCTTCAAAATATGAAATTCCCGAAAGAGCATTTTCCCGCGCCAGTGAAATAAGTTCAGGCTGAATTTCGATGCCGTGCAAAGTGCAGTCACTCAAAGTCTCACCAAGCCGAGCCGCAATCAGCGATAACAGGCCACCGCTCCCCGCCCCCATATCAAGAATTCGCTCACCACTTTTTATAGAAACAGTCGCGCTAAGAAAGACGCTATCACTGGTGATACGGTAGCCTTTTTTGGGCTGCTTAAAGGTAATCCTTCCGCCTAGAAAATCATCATTGCTATATGATGCTTCGGTCATAATTTAAGGTCCACATCATTTTCAAGGTTTTCTGCCCGAATCAATCTAACGGCCCTTGCATGGTTTTTTGGCTCAACCATTAGCCTGCTTTGGATGACACCTATGCCGCCGCCAAATAAACTGGCATGACCACCGAATATGGAAAATTCTATGTTTTCCGCCTCTAAAAGCGCAGAAACCCTAGAGATTACAACAGGGTTATCACTGAATAACAAATCCTTCAACTCAAGTTTTTCCTCATTTTATGTGGCATATTGTTTGTCTTCTTGCCAAGATGGTCTTGGAAGACTATTTTGCGGTTACATTTTATATGTAGCTTAATAAAACGAACCACAATAGGAAAAAGAAAAGTGGGCCTAGTAATAAATTTTGAAGATGAGAAAAAAGACAAAGGCTCAACGGCACTTGCAACACTTCTTGATCTTGTAAGTGACGACCTTGATAAAGTAAATCAAACGATTATTCTTAAAATGCAGAGCCCTGTTGCGCTTATCCCGCAGCTTGCCGGACATTTGATTGCGTCAGGCGGCAAAAGACTTCGTCCTATGTTGACGCTGGCCGCTAGTCGGCTTTGTGGTTACGAAGGGGACCGTCATGTTCATTTGGCGACCTGCGTTGAATTTATTCATTCAGCTACCCTACTTCATGATGATGTGGTTGATAAAAGTGATCTTCGCCGCGGTGAAGATACTGCCAACGCCATCTGGGATAATAAAGCCAGTGTGCTAGTCGGTGACTTCTTATTCAGCCGTTCGTTTGAGCTGATGGTTGAGGATGGCTCACTTGAAGTGTTGCGTATTCTTTCAAGCGCTTCATCAGTGATCGCCGAAGGGGAAGTATTACAGCTAGTAACCGCCAATGATACCGACACCACCGAGCACGCCTATATGGAAGTGATCTGCGCCAAAACGGCAGCACTATTTGCTGCGGCCTGTGAAATTGGCGGCGTAATAGCCGAGCGACCCAAATCAGAATGTGAAGCGCTGATGAGCTACGGTCAGAATCTGGGCATTATATTCCAGCTTATTGATGATGTTCTTGATTATTCTGCTGAACAAAAAACTCTTGGCAAATCCGTTGGTGATGATTTTCAAGAAGGTAAAATAACCCTGCCGATCGTTCTGGCCTTCAGACGTGGTACCGACGAGGAACGCACTTTCTGGAAGCGGACCATGGAAGACCTTGACCAAAAGGACGGCGATCTTGAGCATGCCATCCTACTGATGGAAAAGTATAATGCACTTTCAGATACTATTGAGCGGGCACGTCACTACGGTGCCATCGCCCGTGATGCACTAGCCATATTCCCTGATAATGATTACCGTAAGGCACTAACCGGAATTGTCGATTTCTGCATTAACAGAGCATACTGATTTATGAACGATTTCTCGCCGCCATACGGTGAAATTGAGGACATATCACCGCTAATTCGCCGCATTACAGCACCCAACCCAGCCCCATATACCTTTAAGGGGACCGGTACTTATATTGTCGGTCACGGCGAAATTGCTATTATTGATCCGGGGCCCATTATCCCTTCTCATCTTGATGCATTAAAATCATCACTTGAAGGGGAAACCGTTAGTCATATTCTCATCACCCATAATCATAAAGATCATTCACCGGCCGCAAAACCCCTTGCCAATCATTTCGGCTGCGAAATATATGGTTTTGATGTGGGAAGCCAGCAGCATGCTGACGTAATAGCCGAAGAAGGTATTGATAAGGATTTTAAACCGAATCAGCTACTTAAAGACGGCGATATTATTAATGGCGAAGGCTGGACCATTGAAGCGGTCCATACACCGGGTCATCTGTCCAATCACCTCTGTTTCGCGTTTGCGGAAGAAAAGGCCCTGTTCACTGGTGATCATATTATGGGCTGGTCGACGACCATAGTGTCACCACCAGACGGCAATATGACAGACTATATGAATAGCCTAGAAAAATTGATAGAGCGTGATGATGAGATTTACTATCCGACCCACGGCACTTATATTGAAAAACCACACCGTTTTGTCAGCAATATTTTAAGGCACAGACTGGTACGTGAAAAAACCATTATCAAGGCAGTGGGCGCAGGTCTTAATGAAATCCCGCAGATACTGGCTAAAATATACCCAATGCTGCCCTCCAAGCTTCATATAGCAGCAGAGCGAACCATTCTCGCCCATCTGATCCGTCTTGTTGAGCTGGGCGAAGTAGACTGTGACGGCAAAGCTTCTGAAAAATCAACTTATTCTATTAAGTCATAAAAAAACCCGCCTTAATCAATAGCGGGTTTTCTAATAACTCTAAAATTCTGAATTTTAATGCAGTTTTGCATCCAGACTGTCAGTGCCTGATTTTATTAGGGCGTCTTGATCAGCGTCTTTTAGATTTGCTTTAATTAGATCACGAGCCGCAGAAGTGGCAACCGATACAGTCAGACTTCTGATTTCCTTAATTGCGGCGGCTTCGGCCTGAGCGATTTTTTGTGTCGCTACTTCGGCGCGGCGCTTTGCTACTTCTTCTATGTTCACTTTATTCTCAGCAATCATCAATTTCACTTCAGCCTTGGCATTTTCCATCAGTTCAGCGGCTTGTTTTTCGGCAGCATGTTGATCGCGCTCATATTTGGCAAGCAGCGCCGCAGCTTCTTCAGATAAACTTCTGGCATTTTCAAGCTGCTCTTCAATGGCTAATGATCGCTCATCAAGAAGTTTTGCAAAAATTGCCGGAACTTTTTTCCAGATAATCAGGATAAAGAAAAGCGTAACCGCAAAAGATACCCACGTTGCCGGATCAGCCCAGAAAGATACATGTTCTTCCATTATGCATCTCCCTTAGTGGCATCATTCGTTTTTTGGTCAACCACTTTTGAAACCGTATCACCATCAAGCGAGAGACCTGAGATTTTAGCGACAATCTCGGCACAAACATCATTAGCTACACCGCGCACTTGCGCGATGGCTTTATCTTTAGCGGCATCAATGCGTGATTGCGCCTCGTCTGCTTCAGCGCCTAGGGCCTCAGATAATTTCTGATATTCGGCATCGGCTTCTGCTTTAAGCTCTTCGCGCTTTTCCAGCACAACAGCGGCGGCATTATTACGGGCATCGGCTTGTGATTTTTCATAAACCAAACGGGCCTGCTCAGCTTTAGCCTGCAGCGTTTCTGCTTTAGCTAAATCATCAGCAATGGTATCCTGACGTTTTTTCAGAACATCGGCAATCTTTGGTGCCGCACTACGGGCAATAAAGATATAGAGAACTGAAAATACAACGAATAACCAGAAAATCTGGGGTATAAATACCGCTGGATCTAATTGTGGCATGGTTTCCTCCTTGATCCTTTTGGATCAGGCCTGATCATTAATAATTAAGATTATTATACGAACAGGATAATAAAGGCGATAACCAGACCAAATAGGCCAGTAGCTTCAGCAAGCGCAAAACCAAGCATTGCTTGACCGAATACAGGGCCAGCAGCAGATGGGTTGCGGATCGCCGCAGAAACATAGTTACCAAAAATCACGCCGATACCAACACCAGCACCGATAAGCGCTGTACAAGCAAGGCCGGCACCGATGTAACGTGCAGCGTTAACTTGTGCGTCAGCGGCGATTTGTGCGATTTCCATTTCCATTTTATTTTTCCTTTAAATTATGAAACGTCATTAAATAATTAAATGCCCCATATGCCTTAATGCATATGTAGAGCGTCGTTAAGATAGAGGCATGTTAAAATTGCAAACACATAGGCTTGCAAACATGCCACAAGAAGTTCAAGTCCGGTAAGAGCCACGATAAAGGCAAACGGCAAAATTGATCCAACGGCCATTACGCCGCTTAAGGCACCAAGGCTTACCACAAATCCACCAAATACTTTAAGCATGGTATGACCGGCCACCATATTGGCAAAGAGCCGTACAGAGAGGCTGATCGGACGGGATAGATAAGAAATAATT
>JABJKT010000184.1 GCA_018660225.1 Kordiimonadaceae bacterium | reverse complement strand
AGAATGGTATAGGGATAGTTTTTGATGAAATTCTCAAGCCACAGTACCCCTTCAAGGTCAAGATAGTTTGTTGGTTCATCAAGCAGAAGCAAATCAGGCTGAGTGAAAAGCGTGCAGGCAAGCGCGACCCGCATACGCCAGCCACCTGAAAATTCACTGCACGGGCGGCGTTGCTCGGCATCATTAAAGCCAAGGCCTGATAATAAGCTTGCAGCGCGGGCTTCGGCCTCATAAGCGCCAATATCCTGAAGTCTTTCATGAATTTCGGCAATTCTGTGTGCGTCCTTGGTGGTTTCTGCCTCGTGGTGAAGCGCCACAAGCTCCGGATGGGAAGCTAGAACCGTATCAAGCAAGCTTTCCGGCCCACCCGGTGCTTCCTGAGCCACCTGACCTACTTTGGCTGATTTGCGTATGCGTATCTGTCCGTCATCGCTTTCAAGCTCACCAAGGATCAGTTTGTAAAGCGTGGTTTTACCGGAACCATTGCGACCGACAATACCAATTTTATGTCCGGCCGGAACCGTAACGCTGGCATTTTCCAGTAGCATTTTCCCGGCAATGCGGTATGTGAGGTTTGTAATTTGTAACATGAGGCAGGGTTGTATCAGGTTCACGGCAAAGATCAACGCAAATAAATGATTGAAGTTTTAATAAATACCGCCTATAAGGCGCGCCAACAGATTAGTAATTAAATTTTAAGGAAATAAAAATGGCCATACAGCGCACATTTTCTATCATTAAGCCTGATGCAACAAAACGCAATCTAACAGGCGCAGTCGTTAAAATGCTCGAAGACGGTGGTCTACGTGTTGTGGCTTCAAAACGCGTTCATTTGAGCCGTGAAAAAGCCGAAGGTTTTTATGCAGTACATTCTGAGCGTCCATTTTTCGGTGAACTCGTTGACTTCATGATGTCAGAACCAGTAGTGGTTCAAGTCCTTGAAGGCGAAAATGCCGTTGCTAAAAACCGCGAAATTATGGGTGCCACTAACCCGGCCGACGCCGACGCCGGAACAATCCGCGCCGAGCACGCCCTATCAATCGGTGAAAATTCCGTTCACGGTTCAGACAGCTTAGAAAACGCAAAAATCGAAATAGAATATTTCTTCAACGATAAAGAGATCGTTGGTTAAGTAAATATTCAATTAGAATTGAAGAGCCGTTCGCAGAAATGTGAGCGGCTTTTTTTATTCAGGTACCGGATTAATGATTTTTTGATCTGAATATTCTGCGCCGCTAATTGTCACTTTGTTGCCGACGACGCGGACACGTCCTTCTGCGACGAGGCGTAATGCTTGGGGGTAGATGATGTGTTCTAGCTCTAACACCCGCGCGGCAAGTTCGTCGGCGGTCTCACTCGGGTTGATGGCGAGGGCGGCTTGGGTGATGATCGGGCCGTCGTCTAGTTCCGGGTTTACGAAATGGACCGTGCAGCCGGAAAAACAAACACCAGCTTCAAGGGCGCGTTCCTGTGTGTGAAGTCCTTTAAAGGATGGCAGCAGGGAAGGGTGAATGTTTATCATCCTGTTGCGCCAGCGGTTTACGAAACGGGCGTCGAGTATTCTCATAAATCCGGCAAGGCAGATCAGTTTAGCGCCGCAGTCGTTTAAAGCTTCATGAAGTTGATCGTCGAAGGCTTCGCGTGTTTCGAAGTCGCGGTGATTAATGACGGTGGTGGCTATGCCGGCTTTTTCAGCGCGCTCAAGGCCTTTAACGCCGGGATTATTGGAAATGACTAATGCGATACGGGCCGGGAAATCGTCACGGGCACAGGCATCAATTAATGCTTGCAGGTTTGTGCCGCCACCCGAAATTAATACTGCTATATCAATCATTTAATCCCTTATACTTAATGTACCTATTTGGTACTTAATGCGCTGATTTGGCTGTCCAGGCCTCATCATATCCCCAGCTACCGGCTGAGCCGTTTACGGTTGTTGTTGTTTCATCCGCCTCTTTAGCGCGAACGGTACCAATATTATAGACGGTTTCGCCGTTTGCTTCAAAAATCTTTGTCGCCTCAACGGCCTTATCAGCCGGTACGATCACGGCCATGCCAATGCCGCAGTTAAATGTTTTGGCCATTTCAAGCGGGGTTATATTGCCAGTGACCCGTAACCAGTCAAATACAGGCGGGAGTGTCCAAAGGCTCGCGTCCACATCAACGGTGACGCCGTCCGGTAAGATACGCGGGATATTTTCAACAAATCCGCCGCCGGTAATATGGCTTAGTCCTTTGATGCAGTCAGCTTTTAGTGCAGCAAGGCAGCTTTTTACATATATTTTTGTTGGGCAAAGAAGCGCTTCACCGAATGTTTTTCCGTCTTCAAATGAGCAGGGTTCATTATAAGACACGCCTGAAACTTCAACCAGTTTACGAACCAGTGAAAATCCGTTTGAATGAACACCGCTTGAGGCAAGGCCTAGTACAACGTCGCCTGCACCAATGGATTTGCCGTCAATGATGCGTGATCTTTCAACCGCACCGACACAAAAACCAGCCAGATCATAATCACCATCCGAATACATGCCTGGCATTTCAGCTGTTTCGCCGCCGATCAATGCTGCGTTTGATTGTCTGCATCCTTCGGCGATGCCTTCGATAATTGCTT
>JABJKT010000183.1 GCA_018660225.1 Kordiimonadaceae bacterium | reverse complement strand
TGTTGCCATTAACGTTGAACTGATTAACCCGATTGCCATGGACGAAGGTCTTCGCTTTGCGATCCGCGAAGGCGGACGCACAGTTGGTGCCGGTGTTGTTGCAAAGATTATTGAATAGAATGTTTAGGTAAAACGGACCTTGAATATAGGTTCGTTTTACTTATTTGTAGGAGTGTAGCTCAGTTGGTAGAGCACCGGTCTCCAAAACCGGGTGTCGTGAGTTCGAGTCTCTCCACTCCTGCCAATTAAATAAGTGTGGATTCAAAATGAGTTTTAGAGTATTCATCTTTTGAATTCATAAAAAGATATGGAAGTTTAAATAATGGCAAAGACGAGCCCAGCAGAATTTGTACGTCAAGTTCGACAAGAAGTGTCAAAGGTCCATTGGCCAACACGTAAGGAAGCGATGATTACAACGATCATGGTGTTTATCATGGCATCGGTAATGTCGATCTTCTTTTTAGGTGTTGATAAGCTGTGGAACTTCCTTGTTGGATTTCTGCTTGGAATAGGAGCATAAATCATGGCCACAGCAGCAAAATGGTATATCGTTCAAGCCTATTCAGGTTACGAGAAAAAAGTCGCCGAAGCCATTAAGGCATCCGCCAACTTACACGGACTTGAAGCGTTAATAGAAGAAGTACTCGTTCCTGTAGAGGAAGTTGTCGAGATTAAAAAAGGCAAAAAAGTAACTTCCGAACATAAATTTTTCCCAGGTTACGTTCTGGCTAAAATGCTTATGACTGATGCGTCTTATCATCTGATTAAGAACACACCAAAAGTAAGTGGCTTTTTAGGAGCCAGTGGCAAGCCATTTCCGATCAGTGAAAAAGAAGTGCAGCAAATTCTTCATCAAGTTGAAGAGGGTGTTGACCGTAAGGTGCCTGCTATTAATTATGATTTGGGTGAAGAGGTCCGCGTTATTGACGGTCCGTTTAACTCTTTTATCGGTATTGTTGAAGGTGTTGATGTTGAGAAGATGCGCCTGAAAGTGTCTGTGTCGATCTTTGGTCGCGCTACCCCGGTAGAGCTTGAATATAATCAGGTAGAAAAAAACTAGCAATATTATGAATAGGCTGTTATAAGCCGCTTCTATGAGTCGCCTTGAAAGACTAAATCTTTTTTGGCGGCTTATCATTTGGGAGAAATCTTAAATGAATTAGGGCATTAGCCCTTAGTGTGTGGAAGGCCTGCCATAGCCGCACCACATCCCTTTAATCATTCAGGGGCGACCCTGAAAACTATTATTTTAAAAGGTATATAATGGCGAAGAAAATAGACGGTTATATAAAGCTGCAAGTGCCTGCGGGCATAGCTAACCCATCACCACCGATCGGACCGGCACTCGGTCAACGCGGTGTAAACATCATGGAATTCTGTAAAGCGTTTAATGCGAAAACTCAGGACTTGGAAAAGAATATGCCAATTCCGACAACGATCACTGTTTATGCTGATCGTAGTTTTACATTTATAACAAAAACGCCGCCAGCATCATTCCTGCTTAAAAAAGCAGCCAAAGTTAAAAAGGCTGCTAGTGAACCGGGCCGTGAAACTGTTGCATCAGTCTCAGCGTCGCAAGTTCAGGAAATAGCAGATATGAAAATGGTTGATCTTAATGCGAACACGAAAGAAGCTGCATTTTTAATCATCGCTGGTACTGCCCGTTCAATGGGTATCGAAGTTAAAGGATAAGATGATGGCAAAAATTTCTAAACGTAGAAAAGCAATGCTCGAAGGTCTTGACCTAAATGCTTCATATTCAATTGATGCGGCGGTTAAGATTTTAAAAGAGCGTTCAAAAGTTAAATTCGACGAAACTGTTGATGTAGCTATTGGCCTGGGTGTTGACCCGCGTCATGCTGATCAGATGGTCCGCGGTGTAATTGGACTTCCAAACGGAACTGGTAAAACGGTTCGTGTGGCTGTTTTTGCGCGCGGCGATAATGCTGAAAAAGCAAAAGCTGCCGGTGCTGAACTGGTTGGTGCAGAAGATCTTATGGAAATCATCCAAAAAGGTGAGATGAACTTTGATCGCTGTATTGCGACACCAGATATGATGGCCGTTGTTGGTCGTCTTGGTAAGGTTCTCGGCCCGCGCGGTCTTATGCCAAACCCGAAACTGGGTACGGTGACACAGGATGTTGAAGCGGCTGTTAAAGCGGCAAAAGGCGGACAGATTGAATACCGGGTTGAAAAAACCGGCATCATTCATGTTGGCGTAGGAAAAATAAGCTTTGATGAAGCGGCAATTGCTGAAAATGTGAAAACATTGGTAAAAGCCGTTGTAAAAGCTAAGCCGTCAGGCGTTAAGGGCACATATTTTAAAAATATGTCTTTGTCCTCAACAATGGGTGTTGGCTTAAAAATTGATACAGCATCAGCTGTAGCCGGCGAATAAGGCTGCTGATGAAAAAGAATTCCGTTAGATGTGTCTGACGGGAACTTGGGGCTTCGATGTTTATAGCGACGAAGTCCTGGCTTGTCCGAAACTGCAGGTGCTCGATCCATTATATGGTGACGGTTTAAGCGTAAGTTGGCCTGCATAGATGGGGTTGTGATTTATCACAGTTTCCGTGCCGAAATCCCTGGTGGATAGAAGCGACAGGCATTAGCGATAAGGTGTTTTACATCTTATCAAATTTAAACGGTAAAGATTAATTTATTGATCTTTGCAAATTGAAATCGGAGACGAGAATGGATCGTACTCAAAAAGAGGAAATGGTATCCTTTTTGAAAGGTGTTTTTGACACATCTGCTTCTATAGTTGTTGTTCGCAACTTGGGGCTTAATGTGTCTGAAATGTCTGATTTGCGCAATCAAATGCGTGAAGAGGGTGCTACTCTTAAGGTTACAAAAAACCGGCTCGCTCGTCTTGCTCTTGAAGGT
>JABJKT010000182.1 GCA_018660225.1 Kordiimonadaceae bacterium | reverse complement strand
TTTATGAATATAAATGAATTCAGCTGGGGCGGGTTTGTATTTTTACTCGGCTTGCTTGTGCTTACTGCCGGCTGTGTTATGACCACTATAAAAGCGCGAAAATAAACGCCAAATAGATTTCGTTAGTTGATCTGATGCATTAATTAATATGCATAAATCATTGATTTATATAATTTAAATCAGATTCAATATTGTGCGCGTATTCTCTGTTTAGAATAAATACTGCACAGCGATCTGATAGCCGAAGTCACCATGGTGATAGCTCGCATGCATCACTGTTCGGTTATCGAAAAAACATATTTCACCGTTTAATTCCGGCGCGTCCCATTTCTGCTCGACCATATATTCGTCTATTGCCGGTCCTGCGGGCACATTTGTGAACAATTTGCTGTTAATGTGTGAGCTTGGCGTTAAACAATTTTCCTTAATCGCTTGAAGGTGTGCTGCTGCATTAGGCATGATTAATGACGTTGTTGTCCTTGGGAGCCTGTGCTTGGGATCATCAGGGTTTCGGTAAAATAATGAATATTGATTATCAAAGTGACGACCTCTGTCAATATGGAACATTAAATCCGGGAATATGTTTTTTTGAAATTCTTTTTTTGCCGGATTTTCCAACTTAATATTTTTAATTGAACAAACACCAAAAGTGTCGATAATATATTTTAAGTGAGGATTTAAATTCAGATCTTTATCAAAAATATCCAGATTTATTTCTTTTTCAGATTCAACAATAAAGCCAAAATGTTTGAATGACATATTCTTCAACTGTTCATCAGTCTCAGGAAACTTTGCAAAATGTTTCTTTATCTTGCCGGCTATATCTGCAATGGCGATACTGCAGCGGACAGTATTGCTGCCAATTTTCAAAACGAGTGGTTTGCAGGGGTTTTTGATCAGATTTTTAATATTTTCGCGACTAAAACAATTGGCAGGATCAAGTGGCATTATTTTTCAGGCTTTCACAAGCAAGTTTGAATTCGTATTCGATATTTGTGTATATTGTTTTTAAATCTGATTGCAACTGATAAATATTTAAATCTTTAGCTTCGAGTTTTGGATGAAGGCTAAATGTGGTATCGGGGTTATCATTATCAGAATGAACAATTTCAACGACCCATGTGGTGTTAAGTCCGTGCTTTGCATATAATTGGGTAACAGCTGATGCGAGGGCGCGAACATGAACCACTGAGGTGGAGTAAAACCACACACGCGGTATTTTCCAAAGCTTTCCAGTGGTATCATTATGACCTTCGCAGGACCAGCATGGTTCAAAAACACCAAGTTTTTTTATTTCAAAAACGAGTGGTGCTACAAGTTTATCAATGGGATAGGTTTCAGGTTCGCTTGATAAGAATGCGGGGGCATGCGAACACATACGGTCGCAGCCAACACTGGCATTATAAGAAGGACATGAGCTGGTGCACACAGGCTCAGCCACGGGGCCTCTAATTTTGGCCTCATTAACTTCCCTGATGATCGTATTTCTTTTTTCTGACCTGCCAGCACTTGGTTTAATATACAACTTATTGCCTTTAATCATTACCTGAAAATAAATAACTGCTGTCACTTTACGGCGATGGTCTTAATATTAAATTAATAATCCGGAGATTTTTTTATAGTGGCGAATTGCAATTGGGCCAAAGCCTCTATATATGTCTTTACTTATTTTAATACGTAAAAGAAGAATGCATAATGGTTAAGCAAAAATCTATATCCGCGGAGCAGGCCTTAAAGCTCGGTAAAGCAGCTGCGGCCGAAGGAAATAAAGCAGAGGCTGAAAAATATTTTAACGCCGTACTGGTTAAATATCCTGATAATAAAGATGCCATCAAAGGGATTAAAAGTTTAAACCCGAATAATCTATACCGCGATGACCTTGATGAACTTAAAAAACTTCTTAAAAATGGTAAGTATAATGAAGTTGAAACTAAGGCTGGCATGTATTTGGAACTATATCCTGAAGTATCCGAACTTTACGGTCTTCTAGGGACATCAGTCGGTGCGCGGGGAGATCATAAACAAGCACTCACTTATTTTCTGAAAGCAGCGGAGCTATCACCTTTTGGTTCAGGTGTACAATATAACCTAGCCCTTGCCTATAAATCAAATGGCGACATTGAGAATGCGATTAAATGTTATAAGAGCACTATTAAAAACGATAGAAAATTTGTGCCTGCCTATAGTAATCTTGGCAATATTTATATGTATAAAGAAGAATATGACCGCGCCATCGAGGTTTTAACTGCTGCAGCAAAGATCGTTCCTGATTTTCCAGATGTCTTGATGAGCTTAGCGACGGCGTATAAAGCAAAAGGCGAATACGCGAAGTCGATTGCATTTATTAAAAAAGTTATTATTTCGGGCATAACGACTGCGCCGGTATTAATGGAACTTGCTATATGTGAAAATTTAAATGGCAATCCGGATGAAGCCAAATTGATTTATGAGGATGTCACTAGAGAGGCTCCTGAGATTTTTGATGCCCACAATAATTATGGAAACCTTTTAAAGGATGCCGGTGACAACGAAGCGGCTATTTCTCATTTTGAAAAGGCGATTGAAATTAATTCTGCACATCCGGTTCCTTATGGTAATCTTGGATTACTTTACCATGAATTGGGTGATGAAGCAAAAGCGAATGAATACCGCGAAAAAGCCCAAGCTCTACAGCCAGTAAAACATTAAGCGCTCATAAAGCTCTATAAATCAGGGCCAAGCTTTGCGAAAATGTTGGCAAATATTTCCATCCCATCCCACAGGTTGCCGATTTTGATATTTTCGTTGGGCGCATGTTGGTTATTGTCAAAATTGGCAATTGGTAAAATAACGATATTGGTATCAAGCGCATCATTAATATACGCCAGCGGCATACTACCGCCCATTGTTGGCAGCACGATCATATCGCCGCTCGTATAATCATTCATGATTTTAATAAGCGCTTGCGAAACCGGTGTCGCGGTTGATGTTCTGATCGCCTTATAACTGCCGGACCATGAAACCTTGGCGACTTTTTCGTTGTTGCGAAGGGTGTCTACATCTGGATCTTCATCAATGATATGATAGCCCTGTTTTTCAATATGGCGCATGATGCGCTCGGCGATTACTTCAGCGTCCATATCGGGCACTGTGCGCACCCGTAAAGACAGCGTAGCTGACGTCGGGATCACGCCGCCCGTTTCACCGGATGTTTCAATCCTGCGAATATTAAGCCCGGGCATCATGATGGTTTCTTCGTAGCGCTTGCCGGGGCTTTCTTGGCGCTTGATGGCAAGGTCGGCTTTTAACGCCTCATCATTATTGGCTTGCGATGCCAGAATAGCGAGCTCTTCCTCGGTCGGCATAATCACCTGATCATAAAAGCCATCAATAAGGATATTGGCGTCCTCGTCCCGCATGGATGTAATTAAATGAGCCAGCTCAACATTGGGGTTGGGGCTAAAGTTGCCGTAATGACCGCTATGAAGGGGCCGCGCCGCGCCGTAAACGGTCACTGACATGCTAAAGCCGCCCCGAACACCAAAGACCACCGTCTTCTTATCACTTTGATGTAGCGGCGCATCGCAGAACAGCCACAGGTCAGCTTGCAGCAGGTTTTTATATTTTTCAATAATCTGCGGCACATGGCGTGATCCGCGTTCTTCTTCGCCTTCAATAAAAAACTTGATATTCATGGAAGGGGAAATGCCGGCGTCTTTCATAGCTTCAAGCGCGATAAGCATGGATATAATCGGCGCCCGGTCATCGGCCGCCGAACGGGAAAATATCCGGATCATCGGATCAAGCGGATATTCAAGATCGCCGTAGGCGATGTCTTGACCGCCCCGGTATGGAAAATCAGTACGGAACACAGGTTCAAACGGTGATGATGACCACAGATCAGCATTTACCGGTTGCCCGTCATAATGGGCATAAAACATCAGCGTCTTTGTTGCGCCCAGCGTATTATATTCACCGTAAATTACTGGCGGCACGTCGGGATATTCCAGCAGCATCGTATCAATACCGCGCCGCTCCATCATCGCACTGATATGAGCCGCATTTTTTTCCATATCCGACGGAACACTCGGCACATTGGGCATTTCAAGCAGGGTCATATATTCAGTAATAATGTTTTTCTCATTAGCCAGCCTATAAGATTTCACCGCGTCGGTAACTTCATCTGCCGTGGCCTGGCTTATCAAAACCCCAAAAGCCGTCATCATCATTAAAATATATTTCATTATTTCATTCTCCCGTTAAAACCAAAGATCATCTTAACGGCCATCCTCAAAAGGTCAATATTTGCCGCATCTGGACTAATGCAAGCTTTGATTGTACAGTAGTTAAATCTCAGGGGAGAAAAGCATGATTTTAGCACGAATGACCGCCTCAATAAGACGGCAAGACTGGTTTCAGGTAACGCTAGAAATACTGATCGTCGTGATCGGTATTTTCTTAGGGGTACAGGTGACGTAGTGGAATGAGGGTCGGGAGGATAGAATTGAGGAGAGGCGAATACTCGCTGCGCTGAGCGTTGAGGTTGATGATATTATTGAGGCCAAAACGCTGGGCTTAAATAGAAATCAAGCGCACTGGAAATCACTCCAAGAAACACTTCATATAATTTTTAATGAACCTGAGATAAACACGCTAACACCTGATCAATGTGAAAGTGTCTGGCTTTCTCATATTCTCGCTTGGCGGTTGGGGCCGCTTATATCCGTTGATGAACTCATCGGATCAGGCAATTTCAATATTATCAGAAGTGAATTATTAAGATCAAAGATTATGAAATATAGGAGCGCTACCCTAATCAGTAGCGTTAGCAATCCGGTTTCAAACCAAAATACGGTAAGACTTGTTGATGACTATCCTGAAATACTCGTTCGCACCTACATAGATTATGAAAATAAAGTCGATTGCAAGATGCCGTTAATGCGAGAAGACAAAGCCTTTTTAAATTCTCTCCAGAGTAATTTTGGCCGTAGGGGAGGCCCTAATGCCGGCGGTGGTTTAATCCTCAGTACGCAAAAAGAAATAGACCAGCTAGAGGAAATAAAACGGCTCTTGAATGAGGAACTCCAATGATCATCGCCCGCATCGCATCCGCCATAAAACGTCAAGACTTAAGCCAGATCATCATTGAAATACTGATCGTTGTGGTTGGTATATTCCTCGGGCTTCAGGTGCAGGCTTGGTATGACCTCCGGCAGGCGAAAAGTGATGAAGAAAGACTGGTTTCCTTCCTTATTTCTGATATTGAGGAAAATATCAGTTCATTAGAAAGAATTGACGGGTTTTACCAGCAAAATATTGACGCAAACTTGTGGTCTCTTGATCTTTTGCAAAATGGTGAGCTGAATGATGAAAATAGAGCCCAGTTTGAAAGAGGTCTGATGCGCCCGACAGCCACTTCTGCCATAGATACTTTTCTTGTATCATTTGAACTAGATAATATGGATGACACCCTCGATCCAAATATGCGTCGCTCACTTTCTAATTATATGGCAGAAATCAAGTCATCCAATATGATCCTCAACAATGCTCGCTCATGTATAAACAGTCTATCCGATATTATCCGCAGTAAATCCATAGTCAGTTTTGAGAGTGAAAATCAGGCTATTATAGACTATAATTTCGGAAAACTTAAAACTAATGATGACTATAGAATTGCCTTCAAATCCATTGTATCGCGCGTACAGGTGTTTCAAAGGCATAGTGTAGAAATTTTAGGAAAATCAAAAATAATGCTAACGGCCCTGCAAGCCTATCAGGCTAATGAGCCAATTGAGGAGGTAAAATTCCGATGATCTTACGCCGGGCCCGCAGGTCTTACTCCCTAAAATAGGTAAGGATAGGTGCTAGGGTATAACTCTCCTGTTTGACAAGCCGCTCTGCCGCTCATATGCTCATGGCTATCAGCATTTTTCAGGGTACTCGCTTCATGAATTCACAGACTAAAACCGTTTCTATCCGCCTTAAAAATCTTTGCAAAAGCTATGTCGAAGGTGGGCAGCCGCATGTTATTTTACGCGGGGCTGGGTCGGAGATTATTGAGGGGGAGATGGTGGCGCTACTGGGCAGGAGCGGATCCGGTAAATCAACACTTCTAAATTTGATCAGCGGCATTGATATCGCGGACGCGGGCGAGGTGGAAATTGACGGTAAGGTCATTACATCGATGAGCGACCGTGAACGAACACTGTTTAGGCGCGAAAATATTGGTTTTGTATATCAGTTTTTTAATCTGATACCGACTTTAAGTGTTGGTGAAAATCTGAAACTGGTGATGGAACTGAATAAAGCCGGTGAAGCCGAAGCAAGATGTAAGGAACTGCTTGATGCTGTCGGGCTTAATGACCGCTACGATAGCTTTCCTGATAAACTTTCCGGCGGTGAACAGCAGCGGGTGGCGATTGCCCGGGCACTGATCCATAAACCATCTATTATTTTGGCTGATGAGCCAACGGGAAACCTTGACGAGGAAACGGCGCAGGATATTTGGCGGCTGCTTGATACGTTAGTTCGCCCCAGCGGGGGGACAATATTGCTCGCGACCCATAGCATGGCGGCGGCAAAGCGCTGCGACCGGGTGCTAGAACTCGTGGGCGGTGAACTTCATGATATTACGGGTAAAGTTGACTGATGCACTATGTTCTAAAAGCCATATCGAGCTATTTATTTCGCCATCCCGGACAACTTGGGTTAGCGGTCCTCGGCATGGCGGTCGGTATCGCGGTGATTGTTGCCGTCGATATTGCTAATGAAAGCGCCAAGCAATCCTTTGAAAGGTCAATTAATGCCGTAACCGGTGAGGCAAGCCATCAAATACTCGGTGGGCCAACCGGACTTGATGAGCAGGTTTATATTGATCTTCGCCTAAGCGGTATTCGCACTATCGCCCCAATCGTTGAAGGGGCCGTGCGCATTAATGGCCAGACTTTTCAGTTGCTCGGTATTGATATGTTCGCGGAAAGCGGATTTCGTGATTATCAAACCGGTGGCGGTGGAGGCGGAGGGCCCGCTGGCGGTAGTGGCGCACTTGGGCTTCTGACAGAAACAGGCGGCGTACTCATTATGAAACGGGCTGCGGATAGCCTCGATCTTTCTAAGGGCGACCCGTTTAAAGCAAGTGCGTTTGGTACTGAACATGATGGTGTGATCGTTGCTATTATGGGCGGTGAAGATGCCATAAGCGGGCTTGACCGGGTGTTGATCGCCGATATCGCTACGGCGCAGGAATGGCTCGGGCTTGTTGGTAAGTTATCCCGCATTGATGTTCGCTTGGACGGGGCGGAGCAAGTGGCAGCGAAATTACCACCGGACGCTAGACTTGTTAATGCGGAGGGGCGAAATAATTCAATTCTTGAAATGAGCACCGGATTTAATACAAGCCTTACCGCCATGAGCCTGTTTGCGCT